>JANMIV010000237.1:0-3613 GCA_031375995.1 Bacteroidota bacterium | reverse complement strand
GTAAAGTTTATTTGAAAGAAATAATTTTTGTAAGGTTTAAAGTAATGAAACAAATAATTTAACCCTAATTTTTTAGTTTCCCCATCTTGCTTTTCCATACTAAAAAAAGCAGGAGTAGGCTCTAGCACAAGCGCAAAGCCTTCTTTTAAATTCAAATTGTGTGAGGTATATGATGCAATATTTTGATAGTTACTCAATTCCTCATTTGGCATTTCGAACCTAGCATTTTCTTCTACTCCCCAATGTTCCAACAATTCTTCCTCGCTTAGTTTCAATATTTCTTTAGCTGGATCGGCTATTACAAAATAGGATTTCCCAAAAAGGTTCTTTTTATAATCAAACAGTACTACAAAATGGTTCTTATCCCAATGTAAAATACTGGGGTGGCTTTTGCCTACTTGCTTTAGTTCTGTTATATTTATTTTTACACCTATGGTCTTAAAGCCCACTGCTTCTGCTGCTTCGCTAATACCAAGCATACTTACACCAGTTTTTATTATATGGCTTTTTTCGCGTAAGTAATCTATAGTATAATTACGCCCAAAATGCATTGATACCATTTTAAGACAAGCAGGACCGCAATCTTTTAAACCTAGCTGATGATAAAAAGGGTAAGACATGAAGGCAATAATATGCCTTTTTAGCATTTATGCAAAAAACCTATTTCTTGTTTTCGAATAATTTTTTGTACTCTTTAGTTATCTCAATCAAAAAATCAAGTTGCTTGTCTTTTGAAATAATGCTGCTGCGCAAAAAACTATTCTCTTCCTTTAAATAGTTTACAAATTCAGTATTAACTACTGTTTCTTGTGGTTTTTCTTCTATAGTTTCATTATTGCTTAAAAGGGCAGAAATGCTTATTTTATAATGCTTTGCCAGTAAGGCTAGTCTTTCTGTGGTTAATTTTCTATCTCCTCTTTCTATCCTTCCATAACTAGTAGTATCTATTCCCAATATTTCAGCAATTTCTTGTTGCTTATATCCATTTTTTATTCTTATTTCCTTTAAAAATTGGTGTATGCTCATAAAATTTTATTGAAGGATAATTTATATAGCTGGAAAACAAATAAATAGACCGTTTTAGCATTTTAAAATGCTATAAAAGCAGTTTAATTTGTTTTTTTAATTTTTTTGCTTCAGAATTGTGTAAGCAATGTCATTTAAAGTTTATGTGCGCAGTAGGTTTTGTTTGATGTTGTAAATTTTTATTTATGTAACCAATTAAAGTTTACGGTTTTGTAATACAAACCGAACAAAAAAAAATGAAAACACTAGAAAGAATGGATGGTAAGCTTTTTGAAAGTTTACAATCCAAAGAAATGTCAAATTTAGCAAGTATTGTGGGTGGAGATTCCATTTTTCTGACCACCTCACACGTATACCATATGGTAGATATTGATGGGGGTGTAACCCGAATTACTGCTAATGACAAGCAAAAATGGACTAACGATGGTCCTGGTACTCCATATCTACCTGATGGCCCAGAAATTTATTCCCATTTTATTCCAGCGGGAAATGTCATTCAAATAGATAAATATGTGTTTAAGGATGACGGAAGTCCAATGTAAAAATTAAAAAAGGGAAGGCTTTTTTAAGCAAAGTCTTCCCCCTGTTTCTTTTAAAAAATTATTATGAAAAAAATTATCCTCATTTTCCTTTTTCTGCTACTTGCCCAAACCAAGCACTTATTAGGGCAACCCAAACTAAGCAAAAACCTTAAAACATATTATGAGTTAAGCAACAGGCTATCTTGGGCAATGTATAAAAACGACTATACCACAGCCCTTAGTTTATTTAAACAATTAGAGCAAATGAATAAAAAGCCCCATTTTATTGATGTACAAAATATAATAAAAGTGTATGGGAAAATGGGAAATAAAGCCGAAGCTGATAAGTGGATAGCATACAGCATTAGTTCGTTTAATACCAGTACTGCCAGCTATTTTCGTAATAATGATTATGGCCTAACAAAAGAAGATGTGCTGAAAATGGCTTGCTATGCAAATGAGAAAAAACTGTTTAAAGCATTTATCAGTCCTGATAAAATGGAAACAATTATTACCATAAGGCATTTGTTTGAAAATGATGTTTTGTTTAGAAACTATTTCGAGCAATTTTATTTTGATGAGTGTATAAAAGACAAAGCAAATTTTGCTTTTGAAATAGCTACCCAGTTTGATACCTTATACGCACTACCCGAAATACTTAAAATTGCTGCCAAGTACAATTTCCCTGATGACTATGATATTGGCCACTATAATTTAGACTATTTTACCTTTATGCTGCGCCACCTCTTATCTACCCCTTCGCATAGATTAATGATAGATTCAGCCTTATACAATGGGAAGCTAAACCCAAGAACTTATGGCTCATTAACCGATTATTTGTATAATCAAACCTATAATCCTGCTACTAGAACCCTATCGCCAAAAAACAATTATGGTTTCCTATTAGAAAGACTTCCTACTGGAATAATGCAACTTAGGTATATAGACAATATAGCAGAGGTAGATAAAAGAAGAGAAGCCATTGGCATGATGCCTTTGTGGCAAGATGCTAAGGTTTTTAACTATACACTATCCAAACAGTATATAGAGCATCTTAAAAACAATAATATACCTTTTGAAGAATAATATAGGGTTAAAGTTCAACCTTTTCCGCCTTTAAATCTATTATTCTATTAACAATAAACACGATATTCAACCACTACACTTTTCTATGTTCCAAAAAACAGTTTTCCTTATGGTGTGGGTATTGTTTATTAAAACTAATACTCTTGTGGCTCAACCCAAACTAAGCAAAGAGGTAGCGGCTTATTATACCATAAGCAATAAATTCCAATGGGCTAAGCACAAAGGGTATTATGCCTTAGCTACTAGCTATTTTAAAGAGTTGGAACAAATAAGAAAACCCAATAAAAATGATGTACAAGACTATATTAGGGTTTGTGTAAAAATGCAAAACAAAGCCGAAGCCAATAAATGGATAGAGTACGGTATAAAAACATTCAATTATAAATGCTCTTATTATTATGGAGTATATATGCATAAACTTTACAATTACGGTTTAACAAAAGAAGAAGTACTCAAAATGCCTTGTAGCAAAAATGAGCAAAAATTGCAAAACGAATTTATTACGGCTGATAAAATGGAAACCATAATATTGCTTCATCACTTAGCTAAGAATACAGAACTATTTAAGAACGATTTTGAAAAACTAAGTTTTAATAATTGCTTACAAAAAAAGAAACCTGCTTTTACTCTCAGTATAGCCAAACAGTACGATACAGTCTATGCATTGCCAGCTGGTCCGCCTCCTGCAACTGCGAAGGTACAAGTGATCCACAATTCACCAGACCCAACGGTGGATGTGTATGTCAACGGCTCATTGGCTTTAGATAATTTTGCATTCCGTACAGCCACGCCATACTTGAACTTTGATGCAAATGTTCCTTTGACGATTGCAGTGGCACCTTCTACGAGTACGTCGGTAGCAGAAGCGATTTTTAGTTCGAATGTCACTTTAGATCCAACGAAGACTTACACGCTGGCGGCTTCCGGTATTGTGTTCAATCCCACTACGCCTTTCACTTTTGCCGTTAATCCTGCTGCAC
>JANMIV010000235.1:0-2242 GCA_031375995.1 Bacteroidota bacterium | reverse complement strand
GAGTGTAGATGTATGCCAACCATTTACTTTTTATAAATACCCTGTTTCAATAACAAATAGCAATGCTGCTGAATCAATAAAAATATATCCAAACCCTACTAAGGAATTTATAGAGGTAGATTGTGGGCATTTAAACAATGTTACTTTTAAATTATACAATTTGTTTGGTAAGGAAATGGAGTGGACAGATGAAACCGTATTAAACAATAGTCGTAGGCGGTTACGCTTGAGCCAAATACCCAAGGGCGTTTATATATTAAAAATAAACTCCAATGAAGGTGAGTTTAGCCAAAAGATTTTAGTAGAGGAATAAAATGAGGAATTGTACCATTGAAGTTATTACTTAAAATTATTTTGATTAGTAAATGACTAGCAAGCAAAATAGCGTATTTTTTAATTATTACCTCTTTATGCCACCCTTAGCCACTGCCTTTTCTGTCCACGGGTCATCAGGCCAAGCATGTTTGGGGTATCTGCGCTTGAGTTCCTTTTTTACTTCAAAATAAGTATTGTTCCAAAAGCTGCGTAAGTCGGCAGTTACTTGTACGGGTTTAAATCCCGGTGAAAGTAAATGCAATACCAAAGGAATTGTACCATTGTTTATAGTGGGTGTATCTGACATGCCAAATACTTCTTGCAAGCGAACGGATAGGATAGGGGTTTCTCCATTGGCTAGATAGGAGACAGGAATAAGAGAACCACTAGGTACTTTTATTTTGGCTGGAGCTAAACTGTCTAAAGCCTGTTGTTGTTCCCAACTCAAATGGTTTTTAAGTGCTTCCGTTAAATTTATTCTCTTTAAATCCTCAGGTTTTTTTACGTTAGTTAAGTAAGGTGCTAGCCATTCACTATTGGTTTGTAATAAATAATTGGTATTTACATCTGGCCATTCATTTCCATTCCATTTGCGTAAGCTCAATATTCTATTTTGTAGTTGGCTAAAGTTTTCATCAAAATTCAATAACGCTTCGCCCTCCGTTTTTAGGGCATTGCAAATGGCTTCAACTAAATGCTCAGAATTAGGAGCTGGTAGTGGTTTTGATTGCAATACAATACTTCCTATGCGTAGGTCTTTGGTAGCAATTAAACCTCCTTTGCGGGTATCCCAAGTTATTACTTCACGCTCTTTTACTAAAGGCAATAAATCTTTCGGATTTAAAGGCGAGGCCATAAATATTTTCCCCAATCCATCTCGGGTATCAATATGGGCTACGGCCAGCCACGGCTCATTGGCTAAGTTATCTCTATGTCCAGCAGTGGCTATTTTTCCATTGGCTAATTGAAACTGGGCATTGTTTCCAGGGCGGGCAAAAGCAATGCGTTCGGGGTAAGTATAAGCCAATAACAACCCCGTTTCATAATCGTCAACAGGGGTATTTTCTGCTTCCACTTGCAACATTTTTCTGTAAGAATCAGCTACCTTATCTATCCTTCCAAATCGGGTTCCTAGGTTATTGTTTGCCCGTGCTCTGCGCAATGCTTCAATACGCAAGTTTATATCTATGCCGCTGTCTTTAGGCAAAGGGTCTCGTTCTTCTAAAATGGCAGCAATATCTGTTGCTAAAGCAATGGCATGGTCTTGTTTGGCTTTTATCAGCATGTGCGCTATGCGAGGATGGCAGGGCAATTGGTGAATGGCTTTGCCATGCGCTGTAATGCGCTTATTGGCATCTATGGCATTCAGGTTACTCAATACATCAAATGCTTGCGATACGGCAGCTTTAGGTGGTGGTGTTAGCCATGTTAATTGTTCTATATTGCTAATGCCCCATTTGGCCATATCTAACACCAAAGCGGCTAAATCAGCTTCCATTATTTCTGGTATTCTATGTTCGGACAATCTTTCATGCGTGGCTTTGGTCCACATACGGAAACAGATACCTGCACTTAAACGCCCCGCTCTACCTGCGCGTTGGTCTGCTGAGTCTTTTGTTATGGCTATTGTTTCCAGTCTTGATAAACCAGATTTGGGGTCGAACCGAGACACACGAGCAAAGCCTGTATCTATTACTATTTTAATGCCTTCTATGGTTAAACTGGTTTCGGCAATGGAAGTAGCCAATACCACCTTTCTTTTTCCCGTTTTATTGGGCATAATGGCTGCGTATTGCTCTCTTTGGGGCAGTTGCCCATAGAGCGGATGGATGGCAAAATCGCTTAATTTACCTTTCAGTAATTCAGCACATTTTTTTATTTCTCCTTCGCCAGGTAAAAATACCAATACATCTCCAGGGTTTTCTTT
>JANMIV010000197.1:0-10214 GCA_031375995.1 Bacteroidota bacterium | reverse complement strand
TACACGAAATCTACCCCTGCGCATACTACTGCTGCTGCGTCATTGGTAAATGTTGGCGCTCCATTACATGGAGTAACGCAACGATCTATTGTGCATCCTGTATAAAAAGAAGTACCACCAGGATTTTGAAAAAGAGAAATAGCGGCATTTCTGCAACAAGTAGAATAGCCCAATGTTACTTTACAGCAGGTGCTTGGAAGAGCCCTTAAATCAACATTGCCCTCAAATATATATATTTCTATTCCTGGGGTAACAGTACCTGGGGTACGCGTATTACAATTGGTACAGATTGTTCTTACTGGCCCTCCACAAGTTTGTATAATATCATATCCATTTTGCACTGTAACTGCTGTTAAGGTATAATTACCAAAATTTACTCCATTGCAAGATAGATCTGCGCCTGTAATACTTCCTGAAATAGTGCATCCCGCTGTATTCCCATTAGGAATAGGATTTGAGCAACCCGCACAAATATTAATACCTCCACAATCTCTATATACTTTCATGGTGATTTTAAAAATACCGGGAGTACCTGTGCATTGATAGGTAATATCGCTACCCACCACGTGGCTGGCAAATACATACTCAAAGCTACTAAACACAATGCTTAGTAGTAAAAATAATCTCTTGCATTGGTCGATTGTAAAGAATGGTGCTTTCATAATTGCTTTATTTTTGAACAAAGCTAGTGCTAGGCTTTCCTAACATTTTCTTAAGAATGTAAAGCCTACTATTATTAATATAATTTTATCTAAACTGATATGCTGATGAGTAAATATGAATGGCACTTCTATAGCACCTCAACACATTTGCTATCGCACATACCAGCTATTTACTTTAGTTAAAACACAATACACTTGCTTCTTTTATAAAAAATATATCCATTATATCTATTCTTTTGGATGCAGTGACAAAAATCCGTCTAATTCGTTTCATACACTTCATACTTAAAAACTAAAAGCTGGTATGCCTAATTCTTAAATTGGTACTGATGTGTTTAATAAGCAGAGAAATTACCTTCACTTTTGTGCTATACTATATAACAGATATGAAAAAGCTTATTACACTCTTGACAACAACTTTATTGATACAAGTGAGTTTGTATGCAATAAATCCAGCAAAAAAAGGAAATCAAACTGGTACCCAAAAAAACACATCAACTTTTAGCACCAAAAGCATGAAAGCTACGCTAATGTATGATGATTCTAATTTACTCACCTTGGAATTGAGTAAAACTGATTTTGAAAAAGTAAAAATAAGTATTGTTAAAGATGGGATTACCATTTTCTCAGATTCTTATAAAAGCGCACAAACGCTAAGCAAAGGCTACGACTTGAAAGAATTACCTAAAGGAAAGTATATTATAGTAATTACCCAAGGTGCTAACAAATTTGAAAAGCAAATTGAAAAAATACTTGATCAAGAAATCGAATAATAGCACCAAAAAAAAGCTATAATTGTATCATGCGCTGGATTAAAGTAACACAAAAGGAAAAGATAAGAATGCTAATTAGTTTAGCCCTTTATACCTTTATATACAGCGTAGTGCAGTCGCTAAGGGGATTTACCTTTCATTTTGATGACCTAATAAAACGAATCCTTTTTAACAGCATTTCAGTATTTATAGCTTTCTCTATTACTTTTCAATTTAGCCATTGGTTAGATACTTTTTATGATTGGAATAATGGCCCAAAAAGAAGACTGATTGTTGAGTCTATTCTAAAAATCCTTTCTATTGCTGGAATTATTATCCTAATACATATTACATTGAGTTATATTTTTATAGCTTTAACCCTTAATATCAGTACCTATCCCAATATTGAAAATCCAGAAAATCCATTATTATACTATTTTTTTGGCAATTACACCTTTATCATACTATTCGATGTTTTCATCATGTTCTGTGTTTGGGCAGTGGTAATAGAATTATTTGTACTTTTTGATTTTAGCAGTTATCTTATCCAAAAATGGAACACTGCCAAGATAGAAAAAGAAGCATTTGAAAAAGAAAAGGCACAATTCAGTTTAGATTTGTTAAGAACCCAAATAAATCCTCATTTTCTATTCAACAATTTAAATACCCTTTCTTCACTAATATACATAGACCAAGATAAAGCCGCTGATTTTTTGCGCAAACTTTCAGGCGTTTATCGCAATATATTAGAGCATAGGAACAAAGAAACAATTACACTAGAAGAAGAACTTACATTTTTCAATGGATATGCTGATTTATTGCAAGTTAGATTTGCGAACATGCTATTTTTTGATATTCAAATTGATACAGAAGCACAAAACAAAAAAATTATACCATTAACGCTTCAAATGTTGATAGAAAATGCCATTAAACACAATATAGTTAGCGCAAGCAAGCCTTTGTATATTAAAGTAAAAACAGATAACGCCAACCTAATAGTGAGTAATAATTTACAGATAAAAGCAACAAAGGAATACTCCAGTGGCTTAGGATTAACGATGATAAGTAATAGGTACGAATACATTAGTGACAAAAAAATAGTAATCAATAAAACGGACTCAATATTTAGTATTTCGGTTCCATTAATCAACTAAAACATGAAAGCAGTAATAATTGAAGATGAACCACTGGCTAGGCTTGAATTAAAGCGCTTGCTCAATAAGGTAGATGAAAGCATTGTAGTTATAAAAGAAATTGACAATGTACAAGATGCCGTAGAATGGCTGAGCCAAAACAATCAATTTGATTTGATTCTTTTAGACATTCAATTAGCTGATGGTTTGAGTTTTGAAATTTTTGACCATATAAAAGTACTTCAACCGATTATATTTACTACTGCCTATGATGAGTATGCCATCAAAGCCTTCCAACTCAATAGCATTGACTATTTATTGAAACCCATTGAAGAAAAAGCCCTCAAACAAGCTTTGGAAAAACTGAGTGCCATTAAAGAAACATTTGCCAATCAGACACTAGATACCTTAAAGCTGCGTGCAATGTTTTTACCTACAAAAACTTTTAAAACCCGATTTCTTACCAAAATTGGCGATCAATATAAATTTACTCCAATTGATGAAGTAGCTTACTTTTATGCTGACAGAAATACCATTTATTTGGTCAATAATCAAAACCAAAAAAGCATCATTGACTTTAGATTAGATGAATTAGAGCTGCAACTAGATCCTCAACTATTTTTTCGAGCCACCAGAAGTCATATTTTATCTATTAAATGCATTAAAAAAGTAAATAAATATTTCAATAGCCGTTTGCTTATTGAAATAGAACCAAAGGCTACTGAGGAAATTCTGGTAAGCAGGGTAAAAGTTGAAAATTTTCTGCAATGGATGGATCTTTAAACAATCAAAGTAATGGTTCCAAATACATATAAAAACATCCTTATTTTTGCTGTGCTATTGCTATTTATGGCTTCTTGCACCCGTAAGAAAATTATTTTACAAGTATTGCCTACCAATACTCCTAAGGGAGCACAAATATATGTAACCGGTAATTTTAACAATTGGAACCCTGCCGACCCCAATTATTTGCTTAAATACAATGAAAAAAACAATACTTACAATGTAGCGTTCCCGATTGGATTTGGGAAAATAGAATATAAATTTACACGAGGGGACTGGACAACTGTAGAAACGGATAGTTGTGGGGGTGAATTAGGCAACCGATCATTATTAATAAATGACTCCGCAAACACACTATACAACAGCATAGCTAGTTGGCGAGACTTAGAGCCCATTTATTGCTCTCGTATGGTATTAGAAATTGATTCCTTGCCCAGCAATACCCCACAAAATACAGCCTTGTTTTTAATTGGCAATATCAATCATTGGAGTTTAGCCAATGAAACTTATAAATTTAAAAAGGCAGTGAATAACAAGTATTATCTTACTTTATTTAAACTAACCGATAAAGTAGAGTTTAAAATAAATAGAGGCTTTAATGAAACGGTGGAAGCAAATGAATTTGGAACAGAAATAAATACCCGTCAAATTTACTTTGGTAAAAAAGACACCGCAAGCATTAACATAAAGGCATGGCTTGATTTGCCACTTCGAAACCAAATAAAACATACTTTTATTATAAAAAATATACCTGCTAATACACAAAGCAATGCCAATATATTTCTTGTAGGTGATTTTAATAACTGGAATCCATACGACCGTAATTTTATATTCAATAAGCTATCAAATGGACAGTATATACTCACCATGAATTTTAACGATAAGAATATACATGAATTTAAGATAACACGTGGCGGTTGGGATTTTCAGGAGGCCGATTACAAATTTAATATTCTTGACAACAGAAAAGTAGATTTGTCGAAAGCGGATACCACCTATATAAACATAAGCAATTGGTATGATAAAGCCCCCAACTACAGAAAAATGATAGAAAGACGAGCTGCCTTTTTAGAGATTAATTTACCTGATATATTTGAAATACCTAACTTGAACAAAACCTTTACCAAACCAGAAGAAAAAGAGGTACCTAGGAAGGTAGTATTTATTTTAAACAAGATTCCCGAATATACAAATATCAATGATGGCATTTACTTGGCAGGTGATTTTAACGGATGGAATGACAAAGACGATAGATTCCTATTTAAAAGACTGCCAAATGGAAAATATATGTACGTGCTACGCTTAAAAGATATGGATGCCCATGAATACAAAATAACCAGAGGAAACTGGAATTGCGAAGCGGCAGATACTAAATTAGAGAAGTTTGATAACAAACAACTTAAATGCTGCCAAAGCAACGACACCATTTACTTAAACATACTAAACTGGCTTGATTATAAGCCCTCAAAAAGAGTTGTTTTCATTATTGATAGACTCCCTTTAGAAACAAAAAGCGACATTTACTTAACAGGTAATTTCAACAATTGGAATGTGAAAGATGAAAAATATAAGTTTAAAGTGTTTGGCTACAACAAACGGATTCTAACCTTAAATGAATTTGATAAAAACTACAATGAATTTAAAATAACACGTGGCAATTGGGAAACAGAATCATCCGACAAAAAAAATCCCCAATACGACAATTTTATTTTTAGAGACTATATTCGTAATGACACCATTCACTTTACCATAAAACAATGGAAAGACGATTAAAGACTGCTCAATAGGAGTATATTAACAAAATCTTGCTTTTTTTATTTTCTTACTTTTATTATCCTAAATAAATGGGTTGTTTTGCAATACATACCAAAAACCAAACATGCATCAACACGCAATAGCAATTCATGGCGGAGCTGGAACTATTTTACGTTCATTAATGACTCCCGAAAAAGAAACTCAATATAGACTAGGACTAAAAAATGCGCTAGAAGCAGGCGATAAAATATTAGCCACTGGTGGTTCAAGCCTTGATGCGGTAGAAGCTGCTGTAATGAGTTTAGAAGATTTTCCATTGTTTAATGCTGGAAAAGGAGCTGTATTTACCAATAAAGGAACACATGAAATGGATGCTTCCATTATGGAGGGGAAAAATTTAGAGGCAGGAGCAGTTTCTGGTATTAGCCTTGTTCAAAATCCTGTTCAATTGGCAAAAACAATTATGCAAAAATCTGGACACGTGTTTTTACAAGGCCAAGAAGCAGAGGTTTTTGCAAAAAAAATGCACTTGCCAACACAGCCAAACGAATACTTTTATACAGAAGAACGCTTTAAGCAATGGCAGGAAGTAAAAGATACTGATGAGTATCAACTAGACCATACTGTATTAGAAAAAGGGGAGAAAAAGTTTGGAACAGTGGGAGCAGTAGCACTAGACAAATATGGAAACTTAGCCGCAGCCACTTCCACAGGAGGCATGACAAACAAACGTTTTGGCAGAGTGGGTGATAGCCCAATAATAGGTGCAGGAACCTACGCTAATAATAATACTTGCGCCATTAGTTGCACTGGACATGGAGAATTTTTTATACGTGCTGTAGTAGCCTATGATATTAGTTGCTTAATGGAATACAAAGGTTATACCTTACAACAAGCTTGCGAATATGTAGTAAAAGAAAAATTAGTAAAACTAGGTGGTGAAGGAGGTTTAATTGCTATGGATGCCAAAGGCAATATTGAGTTATGTTTTAACTCAGAAGGAATGTACCGTGGCATTTTACGCCAAGGCCAAGAAATTTATTTGGGCATATATGAATAGCATCCCTAGCTTGCATTAAACAAACCTTATCTTCTTAAACAACATATATTAACATTTTGCTACATTTGCAGCTGTTATACAAACATAAATAAACACGTAAATTGGTAAAAATAGGCAATATTGAAATAGGAGAATTCCCTCTTTTACTGGCACCTATGGAAGATGTTAGTGATCCTCCATTTAGAGCAGTATGCAAAGACAATGGTGCCGACTTAATGTACACGGAATTTATTTCTTCAGAAGGCCTAATAAGAGACGCCATAAAAAGTCGAAAAAAACTAGACATATTTGATTATGAGAGACCTATAGGGATTCAAATTTTTGGTGGAGATGAAGAAGCAATGGCCATGGCCACAGAAATAGTAGATACTGTAAACCCTGATTTAGTGGATATCAATTTTGGATGCCCCGTTAAAAAGGTGGTTTGCAAAGGTGCGGGTGCGGGTGTACTTAAAGATATAGAACTCATGGTAAAATTAACCAAAGCAGTTGTTAAATCTACCAAATTACCCGTTACAGTAAAAACGCGACTAGGATGGGATGAAAATTCCAAAAATGTGGAAGATGTAGCTATGCGCTTGCAAGATGTGGGAATTACGGCACTAAGTATTCACGGACGCACACGTGCCCAAATGTACAAAGGAGAAGCTGACTGGACTCTAATTGGTAAAATTAAAAACAACCCCAATATACACATTCCTATATTTGGGAATGGTGATATTGATTCCCCAGAAAAAGCGCTTTTATATAAGAACAGATACGGTGTTGATGGCATTATGATTGGTAGAGCAGCTATTGGGTACCCTTGGATTTTTAATGAAATAAAGCACTATATGCTTACAGGTACACATTTAGATGCTCCAAATATTCAGCAAAGGATTGAAGTATGTAAAAAACATTTACTAAAAAGCGTGGAATGGAAGGGAGAAGGTTTGGGTGTACTTGAAATGAGAAGGCACTATACCCATTATTTCAAAGGCTTAAATCATTTTAAAGAATTTAGAACCAAACTAGTTACATTGAATAAGCTGAATGACATTTTGGAAGTAATAGAAGAAGTAGAGGCATTTTACAGTGAAAGCTTGGTAGCACAGTAGCATAAACTACAATCGCTAATAACCAATTAACAATATTTTTTTTGTAAAAACAAGGAATCAGAATTTGGATTTAAGAATCGTTACTATTACCAGATATATTACCCCTTTGCGCGAAGGAGGTTCTTTGCCTGCTTTGGCAGAGGCCAATGACGATTTTAAATATGTACTGAAGTTTAATGGCTCTGGACATGGAACAAAGGTATTGATAGCAGAGTTAATTGGCGGAGAAATAGCGCGTGCGCTAGGTTTGAAAATTCCTGAATTGGTATTTGCCAACTTGCATGAAGCTTTTGGTCAAACCGAAGCAGATGAAGAAATACAAGACTTGCTAAAAGCCAGTAAAGGGCTCAATTTGGCTTTGCATTTTTTATCAGGTGCTATTAATTTTGACCCTGCGGTAAAAGTAATAGACCCTTTATTAGCTTCGCAAATAGTATGGTTAGATGCATTTATTGCCAATGTAGATCGTACCTTTAAAAACACCAATATGCTTATTTGGAATAAAGAGTTATGGTTAATAGACCATGGTGCAGCTTTGTATTTTCACCACTCTGGCACCGATTGGGAAGCAGCGGCAAAAACACCTTTTAGTTTAATAAAGAGTCATGTATTACTGCCACAAGCAAGCCTACTTCAGCAAGCTGATAAAGATATAAAACTGATTTTAACTGCTGAAAAACTAACTGAAATTATAGCTCTAATTCCAAATGAATGGCTTGTGTGGGAAGACACTGTTGAAACACCTGCAGAACTGCGAAATAAGTATTTACAATTCTTAACAACTAGGCTAGCCAATACCGAAATTTTTATAAATGAAGCCCAACATGCAAGAGAATCACTTATATGAGTACGCTATAATACGTGTTTTGCCCATTTTAGAAAGGGAGGAATTTGTGAATGTAGGCATTATTTTATTTTGCAAAAAAGCCTCATTCATAAAAGTGCATTACACCATTAATGAAGCCAAACTAAGCATGTTTGCAAAGGACTTAGATATAGACCAAATTAAGCTAAACTTAGAGTCGCTCAGCAATATTGCGCATGGAGAAAAGAATGGCGGACCTATTGCCTTATTGGATATTCCTTCTAGGTTCAGGTGGCTTACTGCAGTAAGAAGTTCAGCTATACAATTATCAAGACCACACCCTGGTATGTGTTTAGATTTAGAACAAACTGCGTTGCGTTTATTTAATGAACTAGTGCTTTAAAAAACTAGTCCAAACCCCTTTTGCATCTTACTGTTGCAAGTGGAATAATCTAATTAACAGCATTCCTTACCAAGCTTTTGATTCTGGGCTCCAGTATTCTACTCTAATACCAGCACTTTGAATATTTAACAATATATCATCGCGCATATTTTGTTCGAGGGTAAAAATATGAATACCAGGCTGCTTAAACTTAATTCTAGGTTTAAATTGCAACTGATAGGCATACAAATTGCCTAAGCCTTTTCCTAACCATTGGCCTCTTTCATCAGACAAAATAAATTCAACCCTTTCTTTACTTGTAGATTTATCGGGCAAAGTTTCTGTAACCCACATAAACAAGTTGCTATATTTATAATTGCCATTTATACGTGCATTTACAAATACATTACAATACTTATTGGTATCTGGAATATTTACATCAAACTGCAAAGGTGCTTTATAATCCCAAGCAAGCTCAGGAATTTCCTTGTTTTCCTCAAATATCCGTGCTTCATCGCCACAAGCAATAAATAAACATTCTATTGCTAACAGCATACAAAGCAATAAAGCATTTTTACTCCTTTTTATCATTTGGCTTTTGTTGATGCGGTCTGTTGTTATTGCGGTTATTTTTGTTTCTAGGCTTGTTATTATTTGGCCTTTCTGTATTGGTGCGCTCTTTAGCCACCCCAGCATTATTTGCTTTATTCTCGGTACTTGAATTTGGATTGGTGTTTGGCTGCCTGTTATTCTGTTGAGGTCTAGCCTGATTATTGGGCCTGTTATTGTTTTTTGAGCGGTTGTTATTATGGCGTTTTTTATCTTTATCATCTAATCGGGTTACGCTATCCATACCCATATCATTTTTAAATTCAAGCTCTACTATTTTATTCAAAACAGGTTTTGCCTTTACCACCAATTCTGGTTTAACACCCTCTTTATTTTGAGCAATGTAATTATTCACCGCTTCTACGCCTAATTCTATCCATTCACCTGTTGTTTCGCCTGTTGGCGCAAAAAACATGGTGCGTTTTAGTATATCAGATTTTATTTGTCTGTAACGCAAATCACCTGCAAATTCTAAAATAGTATTATCCTTTTCTGGAAAGTCTTTTAAAGACTCTTGGTACACATCTAACTCAAAATTCAGACAACACTTTAGTTTTCCGCATTGTCCTGAAAGTTTCAACTGATTGATGGACAAATTTTGATACCTAGCTGCATTGATATGTACCATTTTAAAGTCGGTAAGCCAAGTACTGCAACATAGCTCTCTCCCGCAGCTTCCAATGGCACCCAAACGGCCTGCTTCTTGGCGGTAGCCAATTTGTTTCATTTCAATCCTTACTTTAAACTCATCAGCCAGTTTCTTTATCAATTCTCTAAAATCAACACGTTCCTCTGCCGTATAGTAAAAAGTGGCTTTACGTCTATCTCCTTGGTATTCCACATCGCTTAACTTCATATTTAAACCCAACTGCAATGCATGTGTACGGGCCTTGAACATGGTAGGAATTTCCAATTCTTTATTCTCGGTAAAGCGCAATTCATCCGCTTCATTAGCCCTGCGAATAATTTTTTTAATATGCTCACTTTCAGGCGTAAGTCCTACTTTTTTAAGTTGTAGTTTTACCAATTCACCCTTTAAGTTTACTTTACCTATATCGTAACCATTCTCCAATTCCACTACCACCGTATCTCCATTGGTTATGTCATGGTTATGTAGGTTTCTAAAATATTCTTTACGTGTTCCCTTAAACCTTACCTCCACCACATTAAAAGGGG
>JANMIV010000175.1:0-1459 GCA_031375995.1 Bacteroidota bacterium | reverse complement strand
ATAAAACAAAAAAGCCACTTGTGCTGACACAAGTGACTTTTATTGTACTCCGTAGGGGAATCGAACCCCTCTGTCCGAGATGAAAACCCGGTATCCTAACCGATAGATGAACGGAGCTGAAATTTTTGGCTTTATTCTTTCTGAAATAAAAAATAAATTTGGTAGTCCGTAGGGGAATCGAACCCCTCTGTCCGAGATGAAAACCCGGTATCCTAACCGATAGATGAACGGACCAGAAAACAGTAGAACTTACGTTTTTGCTGTTTGCGGTGCAAAGATACGTCAATTCTTTTGAATTAGACAAACCTTTTGTAATTTTTTTTTATAAAAATGAAAAAAATATTTTAGGACATAGAAAAAGTGATGTGTTTTGCATTTTTTAAAAGAAAACAAAGGAAACAAGTAGCGTTATGAGCAACGCAAATGTTACGGTAAAGAAATAGCTAAAAACCAGAAAACTAAATTTTAGCATGGTTCTCAATCGCCCTTGTTTGTAAACGTTTCGCATCGCTTTATAAAAATAAATTAATAAAGCGAGTATGGTTGCACCAATTATCATCCCTTTGAAATCTATCCAGCCAGCAGGAAGGATATAATTGCTCAAAAAAGAAAGGCTCGAAATCAAGAAAAACATGAAAGCGTGGCAATGAAAACTAAAAATCACGTGTTCTACATAATAGTACGGACGATTCATGAGTTCGAGAAAAAATGCAAAAATAGGCATCATAAAAATCAACATCCAAGAAAGACGGCTTATAAAAAACTCGATTCCGCTTTTTCCGTCTTTCATTCCTTTGATGGTTTGTTTTATAATCAACTGATTTTTAAAACCTTCAATTTTATATTTTTCTAAAATTTCATCAGGAGAAAGACTTATAAAATCTGATTTTAAAATAGGAAAACTTGATTTTTTCTCAACACTAAATTTTGTTGCCTTTCCACCATTTTCTTCTGCTTTAATATCCGTCTTCATATTAACTCCAACACCAGTATAAAAAATGGGTATTTCTATACTATCCGAAACCATGTTTCCAAGAAGTTTGATATTCAGATTAGTCGTTTTAACGCCTTCTGCTAATTTATCTGAAAAATCTTTTACATCGTCTTCGATTTCTACACTATCAATCTCTGTGTCTTTTTCTTTCGCCTCTTTTATTGCTTTTACAAATAAAAATCTCCGAAAACTATCTTCTTTTGCCAATATAACTTTGTCTGACATTTTATAATTTAAACGTTCGGGATGTACATAATACACCAAAAGGCTATCCATTGCTGCTTTTGCTACTTTTTTATTGGCCGATCTTTTTGTTACTTCTACTTTTAAAGAATCTAATTTTTGCAATAACATATATTCATAAACGCCTCGTTTGGTGTCGTCATTTGCCTTTTGCATTGCTTTTGTTGCGCTGTTAAAAGAGCTATTGACAACAATCATCTGTAAGGCTGCCATAAACAAAAA
>JANMIV010000168.1:0-14918 GCA_031375995.1 Bacteroidota bacterium | reverse complement strand
CTGTAAGCATCCGTTAGTGAACGGACACAGTCTTCTTTCCTTATGAGTTAGATACCTCGCTGCTCTCGGTATGACGCTCCGAATAGCATCTTCAGAAGATTGCTAAGGAATGACGGCACTTTGCACTTCGCATTTGTTTTCCTCGTCTTGCTGAGGCACGAAGCATCTCACTTCCTTATTTCATTCATTTCTGCACTTCTATAACTGGAACAAGAGTAATTAGCAAAAAGTATAAAACCATAAATAGAGAAGAAAAGATTGTTATTACATAAAGTTATCAATAAGGCAACAATTATATAACAGCATACAAATGTTCGTATAATTTTCAATGATGAGTTTTGCGACTCAAAATTTAAACTTTATATGAAAATAAATTTACACAAGTCAATTGCGATTTTGACTATGTTATTATTGTTTGGGAATACTGCATTTACGCAGGTTTCTGTTACTTTTTCAAGGTTTGTAACCACAGGTAATGATGACGCTGAACAACGCATTTCAAATAGTGCGATGGATTTAACCAGTTCTGATTTGGAAATTACTACTGATGGCTCAAACAATCAATTAATAGGAATAAGATTTGCCAATATCAATATTCCAAAAGGAATCATTATTGATAGTGCATTTATTCAGTTTGCAACAAAAGGCGATAAAGCACCTATCAGCGGTGTTGCCACTATTAGAGCGGAGTTAAGTGGGAACTCAGCTACTTTTACTGCTACCGCAAGTAATATTAGCGCAAGAACTTTAACTACTAGTTCTGTTAATTGGGCTGGTTCAACAGATAGCACTTGGGGAACCTGCTGTACCAATTTTAGAGGCCCTGCGCAACGTACATCTGATATAAAAACAATTATACAAGATGTAATCAACCAATCAGCTTGGAATACCAACAATTCAGTTACCATTGTAATGAATGGATCAGGTGTTAGAAATGCCCAATCGTTTAATGGCTCTTCGGCCAATGCGCCTGAATTGGTTATTTATTATCAAAACAACACTTATTCACCAGGTATTTTTCCTATCACCAAGGGGTCCGTTTGGAAATATAGGGATAATGGTGTTTTCCCAGGTACTACATGGAAAGACTCTACTTTTAACGATTCTATTTGGGCATTTAAGCAAGGTAAGTTTGGTTACGGAGATTCAGCAAGAACAACCGTTGCTTTCGGACCAGATTCAAGTAATAAATATGTAACAACCTATTTTAGAAATAAGTTTGCCATGAGTAATACCGCAGGTTTTGATACATTAATATTTAGAATTTTACGTGACGATGGAGCAGTAGTCTATATCAATGGGGTAGAAGCCTTTAGAGGCAATATGCCAACAGGCACTATTACAGATAGTACTTTGGCTTTGTCTGCTGTAAATGGTGCAGATGAAAACACGTATTTTGAGTTCAGAGTACCTAATACGCTCATTAATGGTATAAATACCATAGCAGTAGAAGTACACCAGCATACCCGCAATACTGATGATATGGGTTTTGATATGGAAGTAATTGCCAAAAGAGTACCGATGGCTATTGTCAATTTCCCTGTTGCTAAAAATGCAGAATGGTCATACTTAGACGATGGAACAGACCAAGGAACAGCTTGGAGAGCTAATTCTTTCAATGATGGTAATTGGAACTATGGACCTGGCAAACTGGGTTATGGTGACCCAGCAGCTACAGTTTTGGGTTTTGGTCCTAATAGTAGTAATAAATATATTACTTATTACTTCCGCAAAAAATTCAATGTTCCTTCTTTAAGCGCTATATCAGATTCTATTATAATAAGTTTATTGCGCGATGATGGAGCAGTGGTATATATAAACGGTAATCAAGTTTTTAGGAGCAATATGCCTGATACTGGTGTGATTAATTATTTAACATGGTCATCAACAACGGTTGATGGAGCAGACGAAACCAGGTATTTTGATTTTGTATTGCCAAAAACTGTATTGGTAAATGGCATCAATACCATAGCAGTAGAAGTGCACCAAAGAGATGGAGCCAGCTCCGACTTAGGCTTTGATTTAGAAATAAAACAAGATCCAAGATTGCTTAATTTAACTGCACCTACTGCTGGTCAAAGTATTCCTGCTGGTCAAAACTTCAATATCAATTGGTACCATATTCCAACTATTAACAAAGTAAAAATAGAACTTTCAACTGACAATAGAGCATCATGGACTACTTTAATTAATAATTTAACCGCAACAGATAAACCGTATTCGTGGAGTGTTCCAAACATCAATTCTTCTGTTTCATGGCTAAGAATTTCAGACTCAACCAATACGTTTCTAGATTCAGTAAACTTTTGGATTTATCCAGTTCCTGCACCTTTTAATCCTTGTTTAGATACCTTGCATATTGGTTGTTTTGCTTCAGTGAGCCAAACACGCAACCAAGTAATGAAAATACCTACTACACATAGGTTAGAACAAATAGCTCGCCAAGGGCAAACCCTTTCATTGGGAGGAGGAACTGTTGGTGGTAATTTAGATTATACGGGTTTTATGGCTTTTAACAATTCTAGCAAAAGAGGAGCTTTGGGTGTAAATGAAGAAAATACACCGGGTGGTGTAAGCGTATTTTATGTGCGTTTTGACACCTTAACGGGCACTTGGTTAACAGACTCGTCAGGTAGAGTTAATTTATCGGCTACTGGATTGGTGCAATCAACCAGAAACTGTTCAGGTGGAAATACTCCATGGGGAACCATTATCACTTCAGAGGAGTCATTTAATACAGGTGATGCGAATGCAGATGGCTACGAAGATGTAGGCTGGCATGTAGAATATAATCCTTGGACAAGACAAGTAATGGACTATAACAGTGATGGCACTCGAGATAAACTTTGGGCCATGGGCAGAATGAACCATGAAAATATAGTAGTGAAAAACGATAGTTTAACAGCCTATTATGGCGAAGATGGAGGAACATCTTGCTTGTATAAGTTTGTGGCTTTTCAAAAAATGAGATTAGATTCTGGCTTATTATACGTAATGCAAAGAACAGGTACTACTGGCAATTGGGTATTGGTTCCCAATGGCACGCAAGCCCAACGCAATACCATTCCTTCCATTGCTTCAGGCTTAGGGGGTACCAATTTTAACGGAATAGAGGATGTAGAAATCAATCCAATTAACGGTATGATTTACTATACGTCTAAAAACAACTCATTGATATACCGTTTTACAGACAATGGAACTACTGTTTCTAATTTTGAGAACTATGTAGGAAATAGCGCAGTAAACTATACCATGAATATAGAAGGTGGAGGAACACAAACTGTAAACTGGGGCGGTGGTATTGACAATATAAATTTTGACGACAGAGGTAATTTATGGGCTCAGCAAGATGGAGGAAATGGACACTTATGGGTAATTAGGCCAGACCATACACCATTTGCACCTAAAGTAGATATATTTGGAACAACCCCAACAGGTAGTGAGTCTGGAGGATTAACTTTTACACCTGACCACCGTTTTGGTTTTTATTCTATCATGGGAGCATCTACTACCAATACTACACCACTAGTAGATGCTGCGGGCGTTTCGGTTGTATTTAACACCAGTAATACAGTGGTTATTGCCAACCGCAATTTTTTAGGTGCTTTAGCTGCGGTTCCAGTAGAGTTTTCATTGTTTAATGTAAACAGAAAACAAGAGAATAATGCGGAAGTGAAATGGGAAACATCATCAGAAACCAATAATAACCATTTTGTAGTAGAGCGTTCGGTTGATGGCATTAACTACAAGGAACTAAGCCAAGTAAAAGGGGCAGGAAATAGCCGCATTGTAAATAGATATACTTACACTGACTTTAATTTAAAGCCAGCCATATACTATTACCGCATAAAGCAAGTTGATTTTGATGGTAAACAATCTTATTCAGGTGTAAGAAGCATTAATTTATTGAGTAATGAAACAGAGGTAATGGTACAAGAAGTATATCCTAATCCGTTTAATACTGAATTAAATATACTAGCGAACATAGAAACCGCCCAAACCGCGCAAGTGCAGCTATTTGATGTGAACGGTAAATTGATTTTGAATCAAAACATAAAAGCATTGGAAGGACGCAACAATATCAATATAAACACAGTAGATTTAAAGCAGGGTGTTTATACGTTGAAAATAATAACCAAAGAAGAAACCTATTCTCAAAAGTTGATTAAGTAGTTTATAGTATTATTGCAAAAGTACCCTCCGTTTTTTTAAAGCGGGGGGATACTTTTTTAAAGGGAATCCAATGAAAAATATAATTTTAGCAGTCGTTTTTAGTGTACTATGTCAAAGCGCAATGGCGCAAAATAGAAAGAGCAAGACTAGTATAGCTCTGCCAAAAGTTTACTTTAGTTTAAGCGAAGCCATTGCCCAAAAAGACAAAGCAGAAATATTGAATTTAAGAGGCAAGGGTTTAACAGTATTGAACGATTCTATTCAGTACTTGCTAAAGCTAAAGCAAGTAAACTTAATGAAAAACAAGTTGCTTACAGTGCCTGCTGCAATAGGGAAACTTACAGCAGTTAAAGAGATCATACTCGATCAAAACCAATTGATGTATTTGCCCAATGAAATAGGTAATATGAAAAGCCTTACCATTCTCCAACTAAAAAAGAATAAGTTAAGCGATTTACCCAATGGAATTGCAAACCTAAAGAACCTAAAAATATTAGAGATAGCCACCAATCAATTCCAGTACTTTGATTCGGCCATTGTGCAGCTAAAAAATTTGGTTTCCTTGAATATATCCCATAATAAAATAAATTTTTTGCATACAGATATAGGCAAGCTTCAAAACTTAAAAATACTGAATGCTTCCAATAACCAGTTGCAAGATATAAGCAATAATATAGGTGCTTTAAAAAGCTTGGAAACACTGCTATTGGAGCAAAATGAACTCACAGAATTACCTTGTGAAATTGGCGACTTGTTAAACTTAAAAACACTGGTATTAACCAATAATAAATTGCAAGGCTTGCCAGACTGTTTAGAGAAACTGCAGCAATTAGAAACACTAATTTTAAGCAATAACCAAATTACGGAACTTCCAGCCAGTTTGTATAAGCTAAAGAACTTAAAAGTGCTGGCATTGCTTGGCAACAACATAAACCAAGCGCAGCTAAAAAAATTAAAAGAAGCATTGCCTCAATTGGATATACGGATAGGTACGTTTTAAATGGTTTTGCGAGAATAGCCGCTTGCATGTGTGTTAGGTGTTTTACACCATAAAGAGTTGATAGTTTGCATAAAAGCCAAATTTCTCCGCTTTTGCTTTATAATTGTTGCTGAAAACAAACAAATAAAGAGTATAAAGTGTAAATGAGATTGCTTGCCCTATTTATATATTTATTGCCCTATGTAGCAAGTGCGCAAGAAACTACTGTTCCTAAACCATTGCGTTACTTTACTGCGGGTTTGCACTACGCAAGCATATATGCGCATACCAATTCAGTAAAAAATACAGCAGGAGCCAATCCTGTAGGCTTGGAGTTATTATTTACCAAACAGCGCAGAGATGAAAACAACTGGCAGCAGTGCCATTGCTATTTCAATTCGGGTGTAGGCGTTCACTGTTTTAATTACGATAAAGCCATATTGGGAGAGGTGTTGGCCTTGTTTTATTTTTTTGAACCACAATTTAAAATGACTACCAAACTAAAATTGTTGGTAAGTGCCAATATGGGTTTGTCTTTTTTAAGCAACCCATATAATGAAATCACCAATCCTACCAATATGAGTTATTCATTGCCTGTCAGTGCTTATATAAGTGTGGGTACAGGTTTGCAATACCCCATAAACAAGCATTGGCAAATGGGCTTGTTGGCGCAATACCTGCATATATCCAATGCTGGACTCAAAGAGCCCAATAGAGGTATTAATTGGCCAAGTATAAATATGCGGTTCAGTTATAATCCAATAGACAATACCTTGCCACAATACCAGAAAAAACAAACAAAGTTAGTGCATAAAAAGCGCATAGACTTGGGTGTAAATGTGAGTACCAAAACCATGGGATTGGGAGATACAGAGCGCTTTTTTATATTTGGCTCCTTTGCCAATTATAGCCAGCAGGTAAGCTCTTTAAATGCCATTACTGGTGGTGTGGAAATGCTGATAGACAATGCCACAAAAGAGCGTTTGCGCAGAGCTAATATTGACAAAAGCAGCACGAGAGCAGGCATACTAATAGGGCACGAGTTTTTACTAGGTAATTTTACCTTTAGTCAACAAGTAGGATATTACCTTATAAATGAAACAAACTATTTTAATGATTTATACCAAAGGTGGGGTGTTACCTATTATACAAAAAAAGGCATAGGCATGGGTGCAAATTTGCTTACACATGCGCATGTAGCCAATTTCTTGGATCTCCGCCTCTTGTACCATTTTTCCAAATAACATTTTGTACGGCTCTAAAGCCATAAAATAGTAGAAATAATGGCAAAGAGACTGTAAGATTTAAACAAAACTGCTTTTGGGACTTGGTAACTGATGAAATAAAACGAGTTAACGATTACTTTTGAAGAAAAACACTAAAAAGCAGCAAAACAAAATGAAAGGCATTATAAAATCCGTATTGATAGCGTTCATTACTATAACGAATATATATTGTAGTTCTCAAAAGCCAGACCAATTCACACCTAAGGAGGTGTACAAATCAAAAGATTTAATAATCAGTCAAATTAGCGCAAATTCTTTTGAACACACCTCATTTAAACAAACAGATAATTTTGGAAATGTTCCTTGTAACGGGCTCTTGGTGAAAAGTGACGGGGAAGCAATTATTTTTGATACACCCACTAACGACACGAGTGCAGAAGAATTAATTAAATGGATAAAAGAAAAACTGCATTGCAAAATAAACGCAATTATCCCAACCCATTTCCATGATGATTGCTTAGGAGGACTAAAAGCATTTGATAAAAATGCCATTCCTTCTTATGCTTATTTTAAAACAATTGAATTGGCAAAAGAAAATGGTTTTGTTGTTCCACAAAATAGCTTTAGGGATTCACTTATTTTAAAAGTGGGTGATGCCAATATTATGGTCAAGTTTTTTGGAGAAGGACATACTAAAGACAATGTAGTTGCATATTTCCCAAGCGAAAATGTGCTATTTGGAGGTTGTTTAATAAAAGAGTTAGATGCCAGTAAAGGTTATTTGGCGGATGCAAATTTAGCAGATTGGTCAAGCACCGTTGAAGAAGTTAAAAAAGCATATCCAAATGCAAAAATTATTGTTCCAGGACACGGTAAATATGGAGACAAAAAACTACTGGATTATACCATTCAATTGTTCAGCAAGAGCAATTAAAGGCTCTGCAATAGCTATTTTTTTGGGTGCTGCCACTTGATATACAAAAAGGTGTCAATAACGCTACGCTAAGACTAAATAACCAATTCTAAACCATTTATTGCCTCCCTTTCTTTGCTCCAAATGGGAGCGGATTCCATGTAAAGTTTTAAATAGCTGCAACTATTTAGCTGCTGGTTTTGACTTAATGGCAAATCAAATACTCCCATGAAAAAAAATTATTTACTCCCATTTCTCATTTTATCAGCTTTAGTAAGCCAAGCACAAACCATTATTCCGAGTGTTACAGAGCGCCCTTTTAGTAGTTTTGCTAAAATTACAAACGAAAACCCTTATGTATTAAGGCAAAATGCAGGTGCCAATAATACTTGGATAGATATATACAAATATATTTGGGTTCCATCTCCTGTTAGTCCATTTAAAAAAGAGAACAATTCCATTCAGAGAATAAACAATACTTGGACTACCGTACTTTCATATAAAGATAGTTTTGTGTTGGACAATCAGAACAGAATTGGTATTGCTTTTGAAGACAACAAATTCAACTTCCCGAGTTTTGTGAATAGAAGCGTTTTAAAGTATAGCTTTACCTATAACACAGCAAATAAGGCAACAAAAATAATAGTACAACAAGCATCGGCTCCCAATTACAATACATATAGTGCTTATTACGATTTTTATATTTTTTACAATGGCGCAGGCAAAACAATACGCGATAGTATCTATTATTTTCAATTAAACGAAAGTTATATGAGTAGTTACTTGTATGATATAGATGGAAACAACAATAAAACGTATAGCATATTGCAAAATGGAGATACTGCATATAAAAGCGAGTTGAGTTATACCAATGGTAAACTGCATACCAACTATGTTTTAAGTTTTAATACCAATACCGATTCATGGGAGCCTTCAAACAATGACACCTTTGACTATGACCCACAGGGCAACTTAGTACGATCAGCTTCATACGTTACTACTTTTGGGAGCGGACAAGAACCACGTTATACACCTTTAGAGAATAACCAGTATATGTACAATGCTCAGAATAAATTAACTGAAATGCTAGTAAAAACTTGGAACGAAACCAGTTCTAAATGGGTAAATGGCACTAAATATACCATAGAATATGAAAATAACCAAGCCAAGATAGGCTATTTATATGGTGGTGACGCTGCCGGCACAGGTTGGTTAACTACTGCAAATGGAAGGTTGATATTTGCACCTCCCGTAAGTATAAAAACGCAGCCTACAGACGAAAAAATAAGTATATACCCCAACCCCGCAAATGCTTTGGTACACATTGATATACCTTTTGCCAATGAACCATATACCATTGCCATAACAAATAGCAGTGGAAAGGAAATAAATACACCTATAGATTATGGTCAAAAACAAGCCATACTCGATGTTACTACTTTGAGCAAAGGAATATATTTTGTAAAAATAAAAGTAGCAAACGAGGCTACCTTTACCCAAAAACTTTTGGTAACGGAATAAGATAAAAGGAGAGTGGGAATATACTCCTTAGCAAAACGCAAAGGAATCACCATCAAATAAACCTTTATCGCTTAACTTAAGGTGTGGTATAACCAATAGAGCCATAAAAGATAAACTCATAAAAGGTGCTTGTAAGGTTGCGCCTAATATATGCTTGGCAAAATTATCCAAAGCCGTGTAATCGGCAGATACCTGCCAAGCATCTTTATCACTCATCAATCCAGCTACTGGCAGTGGCAATATTTTGTGCTCATCTTTGCTTACAGCACTTAGTCCGCCTTGTTCTGCTATTATTAAGTTTACAGCCATGCAAATACTTTTGTCATCCACACCTACTGCAATTATATTATGGCTGTCGTGGGCAACAGAACTGGCAATAGCACCTTGTTGTAAACCGAAATTTTTAACAAAAGCAATGGCAATGGGTGCTTCTTGGTATCTGTTTACTACTACCATTTTCAGCACATCATTTCCAGCGTGTATGTCTGCCTTGTTCAGTTGGAGTTTATCTGTTATCAATTGTCCCTCTACGCAACCAATCACCCATTCTTTTTCTTTTATTGGGTAGTCAAAGTGAGATATTTCCTTTTTGTTACAGTTAAATTGGTTAATAGTCACTACGGGCACTGACTTTATATGCGATTGTCCGTTTTCTGCTACCAACTGCCCTTTTATATAGGTTTGCTCAATATGGAAATTTTGTAAATCTTGGGTTATTATAAAATCTGCCCAATCGCCTACACGCAATTGCCCAATGTCTAATTGATAATGAGTAATGGGATTTATGCATGCTACTTGCAATATTTTGAATAAATCGTAACCCTTTGCAATGGCGCGTGCCACTAAACTATTAATATGCCCTAGTTCCAGGGAATCCGCATGTTTATCATCGCTACAAAACATAAGCATGGTATAATAGTCGGGTAATAATGAAATAAGTGCTTCAAAATTCCTAGCAGCACTTCCTTCTCTTATTATTATATTCATGCCATGTGTAAGCTTAAACAAGGCTTCTTGGTAGGTAAAACATTCGTGGTCGGTGCTTATGCCAGCATCTATATATTGTTTGGCTGCATGGCCTGTTAATCCAGGTGCGTGTCCATCAATGGGTTTTTGGTACTTTTGGGCAGCGGCAATTTTTGCCATTACTTCCGCATCTTTGCTCAATACACCCGGAAAATTCATCATTTCCGACAAATACTTTATTTCTGGTCTTGCCAGCAGCAAATCTACTTCTTGCACGCTTAATGTGGCTCCTGCTGTTTCAAATACAGTGGCGGGCACACAACTGGGAGCTCCAAAATTAAAGTAAAAGGGTACTTGCTTGCCATTTTCAATCATAAATTCAACGCCTTTTAAGCCCAATACATTGGCTATTTCGTGCGGGTCGCTAATGGTTCCTATGGTTCCATGTATTACAGCCATGCGGGCAAATTCACTGGGAACAAGCAAACTGCTTTCAATGTGCACGTGTGCATCAATAAATCCAGGTAAAATATAGCGGTCTAACTGTTCGTCAATTTGCGTAATAGCTGTTATTTTACCATTTGCTACTTGCACCAAAGCAGGGTAAATACGCTTATTTTGAATATCAATTAAATTGGCTTTTAGTTCCATAAAACGTTTTGGGGGATATTGGCTTGCAAAGTAGCAAATAAAAAACCCATTTAACGAGGTGTTAAATGGGTTTTTAGTTGAATGGGTTTTTACTTAGAATCTTTCGAAGTTAGAGAAAAAGAATGCGGCTTCACCTGCTGCGTTCTCATCGCTATCACTGCCATGTATGGCGTTTGCTTCAATTGAATCTGCGTATAAGTTACGAATGGTTCCTACTTCTGCCTTTTTAGGGTCGGTAGCACCAATAAGACCTCTGAAATCAGCCACAGCATTTTCTTTTTGTAATACTGCTGCTACTATTGGGCCACTGGTCATAAAACCAACTAAATCCTTAAAAAAAGGGCGCTCGCGGTGAATACCATAAAATTCGCCTGCTGTTTTCTCAGATAAGTGAATGTATTTCATGGCTATAATTTTATAACCTGCTGAAGTAATATGATCTAAAATTTTTCCGATATGTCCATTTGCTACTGCATCTGGCTTTATCATAGTGAATGTAATATTGCTCATTGTTGTGCTTTAAATTTTTGCGCTGCAAATGTATTTATAATCCTTTTTACCCACAAGCTAAATTTTGATTATCTTTTTGAGTAAAATCAGCAATACACGCCTGAATTAAATGATTAATAATAGATTACTTAGTCTTTTAAACCATACTTGCCCATAAATTTTTTGGCCAAGGCTTTTTGCTCATTGTCAATAGTTAGCGGTTCTCCATTTACAAACGCTTGGGAAATATTGTTTGATTTCATGTCCAATACATCGCCTTCACTTATAATTAAACAAGCTTTTTTTCCTTTTTCTACACTGCCATATTGGGCATCTATACCTACAATTTTGGCTGCATTTAGGGTAATAGTTTGCAATGCTTGTTCTGCATTTACACCATAAGCAGCCACCGTGCCAGCGGCAAACATTACATTCCTGGCTTCCCAACTACCTGTACGAGCTATAGCTACTGTTATTCCAGCGTTTATCAATTGGGCAACTGTTTTGTAAGGCTGGTCTATATCTTTATGGGCTTTACTAGGGAGGCTATGCACATTGCTTACTACCACGGCTATTTGATTGCTTTTAATCATATCTATGCAATAATTGGCTTCATAAGCATCGTATAGTGCAAATATAATTTCGGGGTAGTTTTGTTTAAAGAATTGAATACAATGAATAATTCCTTTGGCGGTATTTACATGCACAAATAGCTTTTTTGATTGATTAAATATACCTCGCATGGCTTCGTACCTCACGTTGGCAACGGCTGGGGTGTTTTTGCAATATTGTTTTGCTTCTGTTAAAAAGTCTTTTAACTGCTGTGTGGTTTTGTCTAAATATTCTTTTTGCTTTTCTGCATTTCCCCACGGCATTTGTTCTGGCCAGTTTATATGTATGCCATCATCTTGGGCTATGGTGGCATCTTCCCAATTCCAAGCCTCTGTTTTCATAACGCTAGAACTGCCACTGATAAGGCCTCCTTGCGGGGTAACCTGCGTAAATAAAATACCATTGAATTTTAAGGTAGGTATTATTTTAGAGTCCGTATTATAAGCAATTTGGGCACGCACATTCGGATTCATGCTTCCGTTTTCATTAAAATCGTGGGTAGCTCTTACAGCATCTATTTCATTTAAGCCTACTGTATTGTTAAGGGCAAATAATCCAGGATATACGTGTTTTCCTTGTCCATTTATAATAGTTGCCGTCTTATAAAAGGTTTTATTTTCAGTGCCTACGTAATCTATTATTCCATTGCTAAAAGCAATAGTTCCGTTGGCTATTACCTGCCCATTTCCTATATGTATGGTTGCATTGGTTATTACGGTAGGTATATTTTGCGATTGTACTTGCGTGAAAACAAATACGGCTAAAAGCAAAAGAATATTTCTCTGTATCATTGAAACAAATGTAATAGAATACCTTAAAAATGGAAATATGTAACCAGAATTTGTATTTTTGAGGTATGCGCCTATTCAAATATTTGTTGTTTCTGATTGTTTTTGTGTCTATTCAAAGGTGTTTGGCTCAAAAAAGTATAGCACTGTGTGATAGCAGTTTGTTTAAACTTGAAAATGGAGCCCTTATTTATAAAACATCATTTAGAGGCTTGAGTGTGGTGGATGATAAAATAGTTTGGGCCAGTGGCAGCAATGGCACCGTTGCCAAAAGTGAAGATGGGGGCAAAACCTTCTATTTTAACCGCTTAAAAGGATATGAAACCTGCGACTTTAGAGATATTGAGGCTTTTGATGCAAACCATGCCATTATAATGAGCACCAGAGCACCAGCTTATATACTCCAAACCAACAATGGGGGCAAAACGTGGAACGAAGTATATAAAAATGAAGATACGGCTGTGTTTTTAGATGCCATGGACTTTTGGAACGAGCAAAGGGGAGTATTGGTGGGCGACCCTATTGATGGACATTTTTTTATGTTATATACGCTTAATGGTGGCAATACATGGAAAAATATACCTAAAGAATATACCCCAATTGCAGAGGAGGGAGAAGCGGTGTTTGCTGCCAGTGGCACTAGTTTAAGGTGTTGGGGTAAAACGGAATTTGGTTTTGTAACAGGTGGCGCAAAAGCCAATATACATACTTTTAGTTCTTTTTTAAAAAAAGGCCAAGTAAAACCAATTGATATACAGCAAGGAGGCAGTGCAAAAGGTGCTTTTTCTTTTACTAGATTTGGTGGAAATACTTTTATAGTAGGCGGAGATTATGCAAAGGATACCGTTACCTATAAGAATTTTGACGAATTAGGCGTTAATTTTTACTATGAAGACAACGCAACAAGGCCTACCGGCTATCTTTCTTGTGTGGCACAGATAGAGCCAATGCAGGTTATAGCCTGTGGAACCAAAGGAGTAGATTTGTTTTCGATAAAAGATAAACGCTGGACAAATTTGAGTACCTATTCTTTTAATACGGTAGCCAAAGCAAAAAAGGGAAATGCCGTTTTCTTAGTGGGTTCAAAAGGAAAAATAGCTAAATTGATAAGGTAAATTGGAACTATCTCAAAACAAAGTTTTGACCTAAATATACCTTACGTACCATTTCATCGTCTGCCAGCTCTTGCCCTGTACCCGACTTTAGTATTTTGCCTTCAAACAACAAATAAGCCCTGTCCACTATGGATAGGGTTTCATGCACATTATGGTCAGTAATTAATATACCAATGTTTTTATGCTTTAGTTTGGCTACAATTACTTGAATATCTTCTACTGCAATGGGGTCAATACCTGCAAAAGGCTCGTCTAAGAGTATAAATTTGGGATTTACTGCTAAAGCACGTGCTATTTCTGTTCTCCTTCTTTCGCCACCACTTAATACATTTCCCATACTTTTACGCACTTTGTGCAGCGTAAATTCTTCTATTAACGATTCTAGTTTATCTCGCTGCTCCTCCTTACTCATGGTGGTAAGTTCCATTACCGCCTTTATATTATCTTCCACGCTAAGTGTTCTAAAAATACTGGCTTCTTGCGGTAAATAACCCAAACCCTTTTGTGCTCTTTTGTACATGGGCAAAGAAGTCAAATCTTCACCATCAAGGGTTACTGTGCCATCATCGGGTTTTATTAAACCTACTGTCATGTAAAAAGTGGTCGTTTTTCCTGCTCCGTTGGGGCCTAGTAAACCCACACACTCTCCCTGGTTTACTTCAATGGATACATTGTTTACAACCGTTCTCTTCTTGTATTTCTTTACTAAGTTATGGCTTTCTAATTTCATCCTTTTATTATCCTTTGTTGCGCAAGTACAATTAACAATTATAGTGCCATTTTGCAAGGCAAGTTATTTATATTCCGTATCAATTTTGTTTTCTTGCTTAGAAACACCTTTTATTACTACGACATCTTTCTGCAAAAAAGCCTATTTTACTTGTACAATGGATATTTTACCATCCAGTTATTGATATTCTTCCTGATATCTGCTAGCATTGCTTCATTGTCATTGTTCATCAAAGCGGTGTCAATATAATCGGCTATTTGCTCCATATCGGCTTCTAACATGCCACGCGTGGTAATGGCAGCAGTTCCTAGCCTTATTCCACTGGTTACAAATGGCGATTTGTCATCAAAAGGAACCATGTTTTTATTAATAGTAATATCTGCTTTTCCCAAAGCGGCTTCTGCCAACTTACCCGTTAGGTTTTTGCTTCTCAGGTCAATTAGCATCAAGTGGTTGTCTGTACCGCCAGAAATAATTTTATAGCCTCTGCTTACAAATGCTTTTGCCATGGCTTGTGCATTGGTGGCAACTTGCTGAATATACGTTTTATAGTCGGGGGTTAAACACTCTCCAAAAGCTACTGCTTTGGCCGCAATTACATGTTCTAAAGGGCCGCCTTGCGTTCCAGGAAATACAGCACCATCTAACACCGCACTCATCATTTTCAATTCACCCTTAAGTGTTTTTTGTCCAAATGGATTTTCAAAATCGTTTCCCATCATAATAATGCCACCTCTTGGTCCACGTAAAGTTTT
>JANMIV010000162.1:0-15161 GCA_031375995.1 Bacteroidota bacterium | reverse complement strand
TACTTTTTGCAAAATATGCTATAGATTGTTTGTGGATACTGTTAGAAAAAAACACAAAAGGCTATTTCATCACTGAAATAGCCTTTTCTAAGTATGGGTTTGAAATGTTTTACTCCTCTGTTTTATCTATTGGAGTATCTTTTTTCTTACGTTCTTTCTTTTTGATGGTGGTTATTTTTAGCTCTTCCGCATTGGTTTCTTTATTGTAATCCACTTCTATGGTTTCACCTTCGCCTGTTTGTTGCAAGAGCAATTGCTCTGCAATGCCATCTTCTACATATTTCTGTATAGTTCTAGCCAAAGGACGTGCTCCTAAATCAGCATCAAAGCCTTTTTCCATTAGAAAAGCTTTAGCACTTTCTGTAATATTGAATTTAAAACCTAGTTCCTCAATACGCTTTACTAGTTTACCTAAGTTAATATCTAATATTTTAGCAATAGATTCTTTTTCAAGCGAATTAAATACAATTACATCATCAACCCTGTTTAGGAATTCGGGAGAGAAAAATCTTTTTAAAGCAGTTTCTATTACCAATTTAGAGTCTTTTTGCATGCCTGCATCTTTGCTAGGTGTACTAAAGCCAACGCCTGCACCAAAATCTTTTAACTGACGACTTCCTATATTAGAAGTCATGATAATAATGGTATTTCTAAAGTCAATTTTACGACCTAAGCTATCCGTTAAAAAGCCTTCATCAAGTACTTGTAGTAATAAATTAAATACATCTGGATGGGCTTTTTCTACCTCGTCCAATAATACCACTGCATACGGTTTTCTGCGTATTTTTTCGGTTAATTGCCCACCTTCTTCATAACCAATATAACCTGGAGGGGCTCCAACTAAACGGCTTACTGCAAATTTCTCCATGTATTCGCTCATGTCAATGCGTATCATGGCATCGTCAGAATCAAATAGGTAGCGAGCTAGTACTTTAACCATTTCGGTTTTACCAACTCCGGTAGGGCCTAAGAATATAAATGAACCTATCGGTTTATTGGGGTTTTTTAACCCAGAACGACTGCGTTGAACTGCTTTTGCTAGTTTTTTAATGGCATCATCTTGTCCAATTACTTTGCCGTTTAGCTCTTCGCCCATTTTAAGCAAGCGTTCACCTTCACTTTGTGCAATTCGTTTTACCGGAATACCAGTCATCATGGCAATTACTTCAGCTACATCATCTTCTGTAACGGTGTAACGTTGTGTTTTTGCGTCTTCTTCCCATTTAGATTTTTCTGTTTCTAGTTGCTCTAAAAGGTGCTTTTCTTTATCACGTAGTTTGGCCGCCTCTTCGTATTTTTGGCTTTTTACTACTTGATTTTTTTCTATTTTTATGTCTTCTACTTGTTTCTCTAGTTCTATTACGTTAGTAGGTACATGTATATTGCTTAAATGCACCCTAGCTCCAACTTCATCAAGTACATCAATGGCTTTGTCTGGCAAATGTCTTTCTACCATATAACGAGTACTCATAGATACACAAGCATTGATAGCTGCTTGGTCGTAAGTAACGCTATGGTGGGTTTCGTATTTGTCTTTTATATTGTTTAGTATTTGTATGGTTTCCTCTGGCGAAGTAGGCTCTACCATTACTATTTGGAATCTACGCTCTAATGCACCATCTTTTTCAATATACTGACGGTACTCGTTTAAGGTAGTGGCACCAATACATTGTATTTCGCCCCTAGCTAAAGCAGGTTTAAACATATTGGAAGCATCTAAGCTGCCACTTGCTCCACCAGCACCTACTATGGTATGTATTTCGTCAATGAATAAAATTACATCTGGACTTTTCTCCAATTCATTCATTACCGCTTTCATGCGCTCTTCAAATTGTCCACGGTATTTTGTACCCGCAACTAAACTGGCCAAATCAAGCATTACTACTCGCTTATTGAATAATACTCTACTTACTTTGCGTTGCATAATGCGTAAAGCTAAACCTTCGGCAATGGCAGTTTTACCAACACCTGGCTCACCAATAAGTACTGGATTGTTTTTCTTTCTGCGGGATAGAATTTGTGAAACTCTTTCAATTTCTTTTTCGCGACCTACTATCGCATCTATTTTACCTTCTTCTGCTGATTTTGTTAAATCGCGTCCAAAATTATCTAAAACAGGTGTTTTTGATTTAGGGTCAATTTTACGGCTAGGTTCTTGGCGTCTTTCTTGCTCTCTGCCGCTTCCTGATCCTGCAAAATAATCATCCTCATCAGGAGGTAATTCGTTTTTGGGTTGCTTTTTAGGCATATCCAAGTCTTCATCAATTCTGTTTTCTATAGCTTGCTTAAATATATCGTAATTGATTCCGAATTGCGAAAGTATTTGGGAAGCCAAGTTGTCTTCATCGCGCAGTATAGAAAGTAATAAATGTTCAGTACCAATAATGTCTGTTTTAAAAATTTTTGCTTCTAAATATGTAATCTTTAAAACCTTTTCGGCTTGTTTTGTAAGTGGTATATTTACAAAGTTGGTATTGTTACTTGCAGTACTTCTTATCGCATCTTCAATAGTGCGTTTTAGTTTGCCACTATCTATACCAAGGGCTCTAAGCATTTTCAATGCTTTGCCTTCTCCTTCTCTAATTAAGCCAAGCAATAAGTGTTCTGTGCCAATATAATCATGGCCTAAACGAATGGCTTCTTCGCGGCTATAGCTGATTACATCTTTTACACGTGGTGAAAATTTAGCTTCCATATTATAATTCCAAAATTTTTTCATTTTGACTGTAGTAAGTCAAAATCAGTTCCAAAAATCTGATATGCAATTTAGCACATCATTTATTAATTAATTGTCAATTTATAAACAACAATGGTTTCTTTACCTAAGAATTATATAATCAGTCATTTATTAGGATTAAACGGTTGTAACATTGGATAAAATGTTACCAATTCATGCTGACTTCGTTTTGCACAATATCTGCCATTGTTTCCCGTTTTCTAATTAAATGTGCTTCATTATTGTAAATTAGTACTTCGGCTGGTCTAAAACGAGCGTTGTAATTACTGCTCATGGTAATGCCGTAAGCACCTGCGTTTAAGAAACACAATATATCACCTTCTTGCACTTCATTTAGTTTTCTGTCCCAAGCAAAAGTGTCAGTTTCGCATATATAACCAACTACCGTATATATTCTTTCTTTACCACCTATATTACTTAAGTTTATTATATGGTGGTACGAATCGTATAACATAGGTCTTATTAAATGATTTAAACCGCTGTTTACTCCAACAAAAACAGTAGCAGTGGTTTGCTTTATTACATTGGTTTTTACTAAGAAATAACCACTTTCACTTACTAAAAACTTACCAGGTTCAAACCACAGTTCTAAGTCTTTTCCATACTCTTTGCAAAACTCAGTAAAACGTTTTCCTAAGCTTTGTCCAAGTTCTTCTATATCGGTAGTAATATCATTGGGTTTATAGGCCACTTTAAAGCCACTTCCAAAATCAATAAAATCAAGTTCCGTAAAGTCTTTTGCGGCATCAAATAGTATTTCAGAGCCTTGCAAAAACACGCCTGAATCCAATATGTCACTACCCGTATGCATGTGCAGTCCATTTATATACATATTGTGCGTTTTTACCACCCGCAATACATGGCGCAATTGATAAACAGAAATACCAAATTTAGAATCAATATGCCCTGTAGAAATTTTAGTATTTCCGCCTGCTAAAATATGTGGATTTAAACGTATGCAACATGGAACACTATGACCATATTTACTGCCAAATTGCTCTAAAATGGAAATATTGTCAATATTGATATGCACACCCAACTCCACCGCTTGTTCTATTTCCTCAAAACCAACGCAATTGGGGGTAAAAATTATTTCTTCAGGTTTAAAACCAGCGTTCAATCCTAGCCATACTTCGTTAATAGAAACCGTATCGAGCCCACTTCCTTGCTGTCTTAGTAATTGTAGTATGGCGCTGTTATTGAGTGCTTTACATGCGTACTTTATCTTTATATTCAATGGTTTAAATGCATTTACCAGTTTTTGGTATTGTTGAATAATAGTATCTGCTTTGTACACATAAACAGGTGCTTCATACTTTTGAGCAATTTCGAGTAATTGTTTGCTTAATTCTTCCGTAATCATTGAATAATAAATTTAAAATATAACCTGCAATATGCTATATTTTTGCAAATACATATTGGTTTTTTATACACTCCATTTCTGCTAAAGTTTATCAGTTGCAATTATTCGGCATAGTTGTTGACTTTTAGCCTACAAAATCAATATATTTTTAGATGAATTACACAACGTATAGGGCAATGATTGATGAATTGTTTGCCAACGGAAAAACCACTGGAGCAGATCAGTCGGAAGCAATGATACATTACACAGAGCTAAACATACAACGCATGAAACGTTTGGATAAAACAACTACGTTGAATGAAGGCTGGAATAATATATATGCCCGTATAAAAGAACCCATTCAATTTAAAGTTTTAACAGAAGCTTGGTGTGGCGATGCGGCTCAAATAGTTCCAGTAATCAACAAAATTGCAGAGGAATCGCAAGGTAAAATAGTATTGGATTTATTGTTAAGGGATGAAAATTTAGATTTAATGGATCAGTACTTAACCAATGGCGGGCGCAGCATTCCTAAACTTATTTGTTATGATGCAAATAATACCGAGCTATGGAATTGGGGGCCCAGACCCGCTGGTGCGCAAGCACTTATCAATACCTTGAAGGCTGAGCAAAAAACCATGGAGGAAATAAAAACACAATTGCACCTTTGGTACACCAAAAATAAAACCGAAGAAACCCAAGAAGAATTGATGCGTTTTTTTACCGCAGAATAAAAAATAATGAAATGAATAAATGACCGTATTATTGCGGTCATTTTTGTTTTATAAACAATACCCTATGAAATTACTACTCGTATATTTAAGTAAGTATAAAAAGCTGGTTTTTATAGCTATACTTTTTGCCATTGTCAATCAAGTATTCTCTTTAATGGATCCCATTATTTTTGGAAAATTAATTGATAATTATGCCTCCAAAGCCAGTAATTATACTTTTGAAGATTTTGTAAAAGGAGCGGGATTGCTTATTTTGGCTTCTATTAGCGTGGCTATGGTTAGCAGAATTGCCAAAGCCTTTCAAGACTATTTTTTGAGTTTGGTTATTCAAAGTTTGGGTGCAGATATGTACACTGATGGTTTGAAGCATACCTTACAAATTTCTTTTAACCAATTTGAAGACCAAAGAAGTGGGGAAACACTGAATATATTGCAGAAAGTACGAAATGATACAGAAAAGTTTATTTCCGTATTTATCAATGTATTGTTCTTTTCATTGGTAGGTATCGTATTTGTAATTATCTACGCTATTCAGGTAAATCCTTTCCTTATTGTTATATATATGTTGGCGAGTGGGGTATTGGCGGTTATTACCAATTATTTATCAAAAAAAATAAAAAAGGTACAAACTTCCATTGTGGCAGAAACCAAGCAATTAGCTGGTACAACTACGGAAAGTTTAAGGAATATAGAATTGGTTAAAAGTTTGGGTTTAACAGTACAAGAAACCCACCGTTTGAATATTTCAACCAAAAAAATATTGCAATTAGAGTTGAAAAAGGTACGCAGCATTCGCAGTATTTCTTTTGTGCAAGGCACTTTTGTAAATACATTGAGGCAGGCCATTATGTTTTACCTTTTGTATTTGGTTTTTAGAGGGCAATTGAGTGCTGGACAGATTATTACATTACAGTTTTTTTCTTTCTTCATATTCAATCCTTTGCAGGAAATGGGCAATGTAATATTGAGTTACCGGGAGGCAGAAGCCTCTTTGATTAACTTTAAGAAAATTTTGGATATGCCAATTGAAGAGAAACCAATTAATCCAAAACCATTGAATAATATAGAAAGTTTGGAGTTTAGCAGTGTTGTTTTTAAGCACAATACAGCCAATTACAATGCCCTCAACAATATTAACTTTAAAGCACACGTGGGTGAAACCATTGCTTTTGTGGGGCCAAGTGGTAGTGGTAAAAGTACCCTTGTGAAGTTATTGGTAGGTTTGTATGAACCCATGCAAGGCAATGTGTTTTACAATGGCATTAACTATAAGGAAATAGATATTGACGAATTGCGTGCACAATTGGGTTTTGTAACCCAAGATACACAGTTATTTAGTGGTACTTTTAGGGAAAACTTATTGTTTGTAAAACCCAATGCGAGCGATGCGCAAATAAATGAAGCATTGGAAAAAGCTAGTTGTACCAATTTAATAGCGCGCAGCGACAAAGGTTTGGATACAGTAATAGGAGAGGGCGGCATGAAATTGAGTGGAGGCGAAAAACAACGTTTATCCATAGCCAGGGCATTGTTACGCAACCCTCGTTTGATGGTTTTTGACGAAGCTACTTCTGCCTTAGATTCTATTACCGAAGAAGATATTTCCAATACCATACAGCAAATAGGCAATAGAAAAGAACATATTACTGTGCTAATAGCCCATCGTTTATCAACCATTATGCATGCTGATAAAATATTTGTATTGGAAAAAGGCGAAATAATAGAAACAGGTAAACACGAAGAGTTATTGCAAGAAAAAGGGCTATACTATGCCATGTGGCGCCAACAAATTGGCGAACGCAAAAAGGCTTAGGCGGAAGGTTTAATTATTGGATATTTTGGTTGGAGATTACGAAGTAAATAAATGCATCACTTTTCATAAGTACTTATTAGCGGTTTGTTAACGGTCAGGCTATGACGACCGTACAGACTACAACAAAATGAATAAATTTACTTGGGACAATATACAAAAACAGTCAGACGAAATTTTGTCAAGCGGACTACATAAATTAAAAACAAGACCTTTTTCCGACCTATCGACAGTTAGTGAAAAAGGATTTGGAAACTATTTAATTTCTCTTGACAAAGTTGCATTTTACATCGGAGAAGGTAAGGAATTAACCAAAAGACTTAACCAACAATTCAATCCCAAAACATCGACATTTTATAAAAACTTTCAAAAGTTATCATCGATAAATCAACTTATGAAACCATCGACAATTGATAAATTTAAAATTCAATTTATATCTACATCTATCGGACGAAAAGAGGTTGAAGAATTTGGTATTGTAAATTTGCCCACTAAATTAAACAGTTTCCAACTTGACAAAAGGAACAAGTTTATAATTGCTGACCAAAATGGACTTTGGGACGCAGTTCAAGAAAAATTTACAGAACTTTTAAAAGAAGGAGAAAGTAAAATTTCAAAAGCAAGTTTTACGCCTTGGTTCGACACAAAAATTATCAGTTTGGCAGGACTTTATCTTGTAAAAGACAAAGCAGACAAACTAATCTATATCGGAGAAAGTTCAGACGTTGGAGAAAGAATAGCAACTCATAGTGGACGAACTTATTTTTCAGCACTTAGACGACACATCGGAACGGACATTTTAAATTTTAATCTACAAGAAATTAATGGTAAAAAGCGTTACTTCAGCGATACGGAAGACAAAAAAGTAACGGAGTTTTTAAAGACTTGTAAGGCGACAATTTTTCCAGTAGCTTTCGGACGATATGAATTAGAAGAATACTTAATAAAAAAACACAGACCATTATTAAACAGGAAGGACAACAAAGACTAATGAGAAAAGCCCGAACCGCTAAAACACGCTTGGCGTAATGAGGGGCTGACATGGTTCATTGAAAATTTGTGCTTCCAGACAGTTTAGTTTTCCAAAATACAACACTGCGCTAAGCGTGGGAACGTTATATTATATAGCCACTGTCATTACATATCTTCGTTGACCAACCTTGTGTTTAAAGTCAAATCCTAATTTGTCAAATATTGGTTTGAAGCCCATAAATCTATAACTTGGCGATTCTGGGTCAACAGGATAAGCTTCTACGTATTTTGCTCCATTGTCTTTAGCATATTGTATTGCTTGCTTATGAGTTCTTCGGTAATTCCTTTTTGCCGATATTCCCTTTTTATAAAGAAGCAAACCAAAGACCAAACGTTAGTCAATGAGCCGTCACCAGATAATTCGCGGTAACTTTCTCTGGGTGCAATTGAACACCAAGCAATTGCTTCTGAATTGTCATAACCAAGCAATCCAACAGGTTTTTGACTATCAATATAGTTTTTTAGAGATTCTTTCTTGTCAATTTTGTTGGCTCGATGTGCTCCTTCATTCATATTTCGCCAAACCATACACCAACAATTATGCGGTCCGCCTTTACTTTCAAAAAGTTTTTCTAAGTCTGCCCAATTGGATTTGTCAACAGGTTTGTAAATTAGTTTTGTCATAAATTCAACTATATTGTTGTTGCTATGCAATAAGCACTAAACTGTGCTGCCACCACAAAGCTTTATTTAAGTACTGAACCGCCAATTTCTTGGTAGGTGCTGTTACAGGCTGGCATTTTTGATTTTCAGTTTAATTGCAATTTTTTCGACAAAGTTAGTAGTCACTATAATTAAGTCGTCTATCTTTTTATTATCAACTGTCAAATGCGTTCCTTCTTTAGTTTTTCCGTTTCTGTGAACAAGATCATGCCTTTCTAAAATAAATTTATACATTTCCTCTATATCTGGAAACTCTATATTGAATGTCGAAGTAAACATTTCTTTAACTTGAGGAAGATTATGATATATTGTATCCATCATAATCTTGGTTCCTGTGTCTTTTAATTTTTCCCTTTCTAAAAAGATATCCTTAAGCTCAAATTTTCGTTTTTTGAATTCTGGATGAGTTTCCACGAAATTCCTAAAGTATTCTTGATGTTTATCTGTCAATCGAATGAATGTTTCAGATAAAAATGCCTCAAGGATTCCAATAATACTAATGAATATTTGTCTCTTCAGGATATTCGATAAGGAAGTGTCGTCAAGAGTAATCTGGTTTAATCTTCTTACATTATCAATCTCTTCAATAAATTTTTTGTAAGTATTTTTCTTTTCTCTTATTGCTGCCAATTGTCTTTCGAAGTCGAAATTTTTGTCTAGCTGCCAAGGGGCTAGAAAAATTGTGTTGTCACTATATTTATAGCGAATTTTCGAAAGAATTGTTTCTGAATTGTCATCTTTTACCTGAAGTTCATAACCATAAAACTCGCCATCTTCGTCTATATGGGGGATAATATCATATTCTAAAATTTCTAGTTCTTCTTCAGAGATTCCTAATTCATTAGCAAGAATAGTCTTACTTGCATCATTGTCACCTAAATTATTTAATTCTTCAATTCTTGCCATGCTTGTTTATGCTTGCCTGTAACGTCAGAGTGTGAAAAAACTATTCACAAACTGGATGTAAACATGCGGATAAAAAATTGAAAAACAAAGCAAAAAAAGATGCTTTTTTGAGTAGTAAAACAAATGGAATACATAACCCCTTATAACCGCAATCAAATAGTATTTAGCAGCTTAGATGACTTGGTAGAACAAGATAATCAAGTTAGATTTATAGAAGCTTTTGTAGAGCAATTAGATTTAACACAATTGAGTTTTGTTACAAAAACAATCAAAAGCGAAGGCCGTCCATCATTCAATCCTAAAGTATTATTAAAGCTTTATTTTTATGGTTACTTAAATGGTATTCGCAGCAGCCGTAGGTTAGAAAAAGAATGCAAACGTAACATAGAATTACAATGGCTGATGCAAAAACTGATTCCAAACTATCATACAATAGCTGATTTTAGGAAAGACAATCCTGGTGCGTTAAAAAACACCTTTAAACTATTTGTATTATTTTTAAAAGACATGGGTTTGGTTGCTGGTCATACAGTAGCTGTTGACGGAACAAAAGTAAGAGCCCACAATAGCAAAAAGAACAATTACAGCCCAAAGAAAATAGAGCGTCACTTACAATACATTGAAGAAAAAACAAACGATTACCTTAACCAATTAGATACCAACGATGCCAATGAAGACACTATAAAAGTAAATAATATAAAAGAAAAAATAGCTCACTTAAAAGAAAACAAAATAAGATATGAGCTATTGAAAACAGAGCTAGAGCAAAGTGGCGAACCACAAATAAGCACTACTGACAAAGATGCACGCGCATTATTGGTACAAGGCCAAGTAGTAGAAATAAGTTACAACATGCAAGCAGCAGTTGATAGTGAACATAAATTAGTAGTTGCTACACATACCATTAACCGCAACGATAGAAATGCTTTGTCAGACATAGCACATGAAGCAAAACAAAACTTACAAGCAGAAACATTAATAGCTATAAGCGATAAAGGCTATCACAACGGACGCCAATTACAACAATGCAAAGACAGTAATATTAAAACTATTTGTGCGCAACAAGAGATTGTAAATAGCAACACAAAAGGAACTACACCCGACTATTTGGTAACCCAATTTAAATACAACAAAGAACAGGATACATACACCTGCCCGCAAGGCGAAATACTACGAACACAAGGCACATGGCATAAAAAAACTAGTACCAACTCATATAACTTTAAAAAATATAGAACACCAGCTTGCAAAACCTGTCCAGTAAAACACCTTTGCACTGGCAAGGAAAAAGGAGGCAGGGAGATTGATAGAAGCGAGTTTGCCGAAACCGTAGAAGCAAATGCACAACGCTACAAAGCAAATACCGATTTATACCGCAAACGAAAAGAATGGAACGAGCATATATTTGGAACTATAAAACGCAAATGGGGTTATAACCATACCAATTTAAAAGGACTCAAAAAAGTAAATGGAGAGTTTGCCTTAATCATGACAGTTTACAACATGAAACGCTGTATGAACATTTTAGGAATGGATGATTTGATTGAAAAAATTAAAAACTGGGTGCCCAATTACAAAGGGATAACTCATGCTTTTGAAAAACTGACCTTTTTTAGAACTATTACAGCTATCTATTTTTACCAACTAAAACTTGCAGCTTATAAAATTAGCTATTCTATAAATGAAGCTAAACACGTAATAAAGGAAATTTTAAACCTGTTTTTTATTAAAAACCTAGTTTTTTCACAGCCTGACGTTTTGAGACTTTGCGATGGGCGGGTTTTTTATCACAAAGCTTCATTTAACTACTGAAACGCTAATTTCTTGTAGGTGCTGTTATAAGCCGTTTTTTCTTTTTGCAAAATTAGTTAACCATCGTGTAACTCTACCACTAACATTTTCTCCAGCATAAAATTTCCCTTCATTGGTTATACCAGTTGCACATTGTTCTGTAATTAGGTCAATAGTGCCATTTTTGATTTGCACTAATCCAGTTGTTTTCAATTCCGCAATAAATACATCCATATTATATCCTTCACTTTTTATAAATGAAATAAATCCTTTATCTGTCTTGTAGTTTATTGGATTAATACAAAGCTTATTTATTGCGACAAATTGAGTTTTATTTAAATAGACTGGAGCCCATTCAGCATGTATTAATGGTTCTTCCAATTTCTTTTTATCCGCTTCAATATACATGTAAGTCCAGCCCTTTAATTTATTAATCTCTGTATATTTAGTTGCTAAATAACCATGCATTTGGTCAACTTTTAAATCCTCTCCGTATATTTCAGAGTTGATTTCAAACATATGTTCGAGTCTTGTCCAAATTAATTCCAATAAGAAATATAGTGGATTTTCAAAACTTGAAGCATATAACAGCCACCATTTATCATCAACTATTGGGTAAGCAAAGGGCATGCCGTTACTTTTTAATAAAGTGTATTTATCACAAATTATTAAGCTTGGGAAATTTAGGGGGCCAAATCCAGTTTTTTTTACTGAGTCATCAGATAAATTTTCTTCTAAAAACTTATAAAAAGCCTCTCTTAATGAATGTTCTGAAGAAAAACCGTTATATCCCCACACTATTCGAACAGGATAAAAAGCCTCTAGAAGTAAAGTGTGATAAATCATTTGTCTATCCATAGGAATAGAATTTAGTTCATTTCTTCTAGGTAATTCTTCTTTGCAAATATTTGTATAAGCGTTACGTAAAAGACTCATATGATATTTTTCACCATCCTTAAATTCCGTTGTTTTAACAACAGAACGAAGATTTTCAAATGAGTCTTTTATATCTTTTGAAAATAGATTTTTTTTAACTTGGATTACGGCAATAACTTTTTTTGAATCGTAAATGTATTTGTCAGTATATGGAATGTTTTCTCCATCACCAATTACAATCATACAATCAATTTCAGCACTTAATTCTTGGGTTAACATGTTTTTTATTTTCCCAGAACTTACTTTTAAATTTAGCCCTTTAAACACAGCTTTGTCAAGAAGGTCTTTTGTTAATCCTTCATACATACTACCTATTAAGCCAGGATGTTTAATTATGTCGTACTTTTTCAAGACTTCAATCTCTTTATTTTTTAATTGAAGTAAAAAGTCGGAAATTGTGTTTATCATAAAATGGCTTATAAGGTCAGAGTGTGAAAAAACTATTCAAAACTACCGCTTTATATGGATACCTATTGGAGAATATTTTAAATATTAAATTCTCAAAGCGTTTATTTTGAGTTTTTTCACAACCTGACGGTTCTGGGCTTAAAGAAGTGGTGGTTTTGGAGCGATAAATTGTCAATCACTATAAATTTTATTGAGAGTAGAAATGTTGAATTATCACGTCACCCGCCATTTCCTTTAAGCCCATGTTATGCGTTCGGCTTTCTGTCACAGGACTACTATTCAATGTGATTTATAGTTTTATTTTACGCAATTAAACTAACAATATTTTTTATCTTTTCATTACCACTATTCTGTGTTTACCAAAAATCAAATTTTCCTTGTTAGAAATTACTAAAAAGTATAAAGCTTCCGGTAAGTTGTCGGTATCAATTATAAATTCAGGTGAATTTGCACCATTTCTTTGAACTTTAGATATAGTATTTCCCATTATATCCAGTAGTGAAATTTCATATTCACTTGTGCGCTCGTTGTATATTTTTACAGTGAATGATTCATTGGCTGGATTAGGATATACCTTGGTATAAATGCTGTTATTGTATAATGATGAATAAGCAATTCCTGTTGAAACTCTTACCGTTGTTTTTGCATCGTGAATAATTGGTGCATCTTCTATATTTAATGCACTATCTCTCGCTATACTATAAAACGAATAGGTTGAGTCTGCTGAACCATTAAATACGGCTGATGTTTCGCTTGTATTGGCTAACCATAAATTATAATTACCATTGTTTACTTTATAATAGATAGAATAACTAACAACTCCAGAACCAACATCATTTCCTCTCCATTTTACGGAGAATAAACTATCGGTAACAATGGTAGATAGTGAATCTACTTTACTTGCAGGTTTTACAATGTCTAGTACATTTTTCCATTCAGGAGTTATTATGGCAGGGTTGGCATCAAAGAATATGTATGCTTTATTTTTTATATTGGTATTGTTGGGTAAATTCTTCTTTAAATCAATGGTATAAAACACACTTCCTTCGCCTTCGGGTGCTTTTTTGTTTGGAGGAAGAAAACCACCTAAAGCATCAGTAATAGGTAACAATGTTTCAGGGTCTAAACCATCAAATACCCAAGTGGCTATTCCTGTTATGGTATCTAAACCTCCTTTTATTTTTACTGTTGCATTAATGCCCTTATCCGATAAATCAACATACATAGAATCTGCAGACAAACCTGAAGAAAAGGAAACTATGGTATCGCCAACAGTTACCATTCCTAGTTGAAAAGTAGCTAAATCAAATACACTTTTATCTAAAGTATCTATAATAATTACTTGTTGTGCAGGGGCTGTAGCACTGTCAACGTTTTCAAAACGAATTTGGTAATTGAATGGTCTTAAAGGATTAAAGTATGGAGAGCCGTTGAAACCTAAAAGACCTAGTTTATCATTTGGATCCATTGATGCTATACTTGTGGCCATTTTAGTGCTATTCTCGCCATCACCATCAAACACTTTTTTACATTTAACTGGATTATACTCTTTTAATTTTCCAGAAGCCACTTTACTTAACTTTAAAAGTGTTTTTTGCCAACTCTTATTAATTGATTTTGCAATATTTACACCTGTTTCACAAGATTTATAAAGTTTCATAAAGTCGTTTTTTATATCACCAACACTTGTACTAACTGCATAGTTTAAAGACTTTCTATAAAATTCATCGAAATTATTATAATAATCAATGTTTGTTACATCTCTGCAAATTTCAATATCATCTGCAATTTTATCAATAAGTTCGTTATAACAGTCCTTTACTCTTTGAGAAAGTGGTGATGCAAAATATGGATCATTAACAATAGCCTCTATAAAGATATTTTCATTATTTTTCTGAGATTTAATTTCAACATTTAAATTTCTATTTGAACCTGCAAAAACATGGTCAATTAATAGCCAATAAGCTTTTACATTCATTTTTTGTCCATGTAAACTATCAAGTTCAAAAAATGAGACTGAATCAATAGAGCTTCCATTTAAAGCTCTAATTGTTTCTAGAAAATTAACTTTTGTATCGCCTGAAACGAAAATGATAATTGGTACTCCAATTACATCACAATTACTATAATTTTGGATTTGAACGATGAAATTTGTAGCTATACCTGTTCTAATATTATTTGGTCCAATAATACTTGTCTTTATTTCAACAGGTATATAGATTACAACCTCAAAAGATTTTTTCAAAACTAATGTAGTATCTGCGTCCGGTATTTCAACAATCAAATCATAAAACCCGATAGATTTACTCCTTAAATTAAAGGTGGTGATAATTCTACTTCCACTCATTATACTAACTGAACTATCTGCCACACTGATTGTATCAGCACCTTTTACCAATTTAACTTTTGTACCTTCATAAAAACCACTACCATAAATATTCACCGTTACGTCTCCACCATTTCCACCTTTATTATTAATTATTTTAGTTAGTTTTGATTGTCCATAAAACATGAACTGTTTAGCAATAACACTACTCCATAATCCATTGGAATCTTTTACTTGAAAGAATATTTTATGAAAGCCAGTATCTAAAACAGATGGGTTGATATTAATATCTTCCAAAATATGAGCGTTGGCTTGAGGGTTAGTTAAGTTGACATAGCTTATTGAATCGTAGTTATTATCAAAAAAATATCTGTAACCTATTATTTTATTGTTTGCTCCTTGTGCGGTAGCAATTACATTAATAGGTAATTTGTATTTAGGATTAACAATAGTGGTAAACTTGGCAGAAACAAAAT
>JANMIV010000158.1:0-5927 GCA_031375995.1 Bacteroidota bacterium | reverse complement strand
GTAATGATAGCAGAAATGATATTGTGGTAAGAGGTAATTCGCCCAATGCTATGCTATGGCAGTTAGAAGGAGTAAACATTCCCAATCCAAACCATTTTGGAAGTAATTTTGGAACAGGCGGGCCTGTAAGTATGTTAAATGCTAATAATATAGGTAAGTCAGATTTTTTTACGAGTGCTTTTCCTGCTCAATATGGTAATGCCAACGGTGGTGTTTTTGATTTGGTATTGCGTGAAGGCAATAATGAGAAACGTGAATTTCTTGGACAAATTGGTTTTAATGGTTTTGAAATAGGCGCAGAAGGACCTTTTAGCAAAAAATCTAAAGCATCGTTTATTTTCAACTACCGCTATTCTACCTTAGGTTTATTAAAAAATGTAGGAGTGAATGCAGGAACAGGTGCAGCAACACCTTTGTACCAAGATATGAATTTTAAGATTGCTATCCCTACTAAAGGCAAAGGCAAAATTACTTTTTTTGGTATGGGAGGAATAAGTGCTATAGATTTACTAGCCAAAGATGTTGACACAAGTGGTGTTGATTTTTATGGTAATATCAATCAAAACCAATTGCCTAGATACAGCAAAGCGGTTGTAGGTTCAGCTTTCGAAAAAAGTTTAAGTAGCAAAACTTGGGCTAAATTTACATTGGCATTAAGCCACAGTGACGATTATTATACAGCAGATAGTATTAGTTTACCTAATCCTAAAACATATAAACAAGCTGAAGGTAGTTTTTTAGATAATAAGTATTCTGCTGTTTTTAATTTGACTCATAAATTCAATGCTAAGAATACAATTAACGCAGGTTTTTCTAATGATTTAACTGCATTTAATTATTCCAATAGAGATTATTTTTATCAAGGAACCATTGATACCATTAGAGTTAAGCAGACTGGAACTGTAAATTTAACCCAAGCTTATGCCCAGTGGAAACACCGTTTTAATAGCCGTTTGACTTTAAATGTTGGTTTGCATAGCCAATATTTTTATGCTAATAATAAATTAGCTATTGAGCCTAGAGCAGGTTTGAGATATGCGTTGAATGATAAATCGAGTGTAAATTTGGGCTACGGTTTACACAACCAGAATTTACCTATTTACAATTTATTTGTTAAGAATGAATTGGGGCAAGAAAACAATAAAAAATTAGATTTTACACGTTCCAATCATTTGGTTTTGGGCTATGAGAACATGCTTACTTCAAAACTAAAGTTTAAAATAGAGGGATACTACCAATATATAGACAATGTTCCTGTTAATGTATTTAGTTCATCTTTTTCTGCAATGAATATTGGAGCCGCATTTGAACCAAGTGATGAAAGCAACTTAAGCAATAAAGGAACTGGCGAAAATTATGGTGTTGAGTTAACTTTAGAAAGATACTTTAGCAAAGGTTTTTATTTTCTAGCTACAGGTTCGTTGTTTGACAGTAAATACAAAGGAAGCGATGGTATAGAAAGAAATTCAGCTTTTAATACCAATTATGCCGCTAATTTATTGGCTGGAAAAGAGTTTACAATTGGAAAAAAGGGACATATTGTTTATGTAAATATAAAACTAACTACTATTGGCGGAAAGTACATTACACCAGTTGATTTTGATGCTTCAAAATTGAAAGGAGAAGCGGTTTACAAGAAAGACAATGCATTCTCCGAAAAACAAGACGCTTATTTCAGAACAGATTTGAAAATTGGTTATAGAAAAGATTATAAGAAAAGTTCAATGGAGTTTTCAGTTGATTTGCAAAATGTAACAAACCACCAAAATATATTTAGTCAAGGTTACAATAAAGCAAAAAATACCATTAGCACAGAATACCAACAAGGATTTTTCCCAGTACCTACATTTAGATATACATTCTAACAATAATTTACCCTTAAAGTAATTGCTAGGTGCAATTACTTTAAGGGCTTTTACTAGAAAACAACTAATATTGAATTTATTATGAGGAGTATAAGCAAAAATACCAAGCCATTTTATAAAAAAGATTTTATGATTCGTCATGTAATTATTGTTATTATGGCCATTTTTTTTGCAGAAATAAGCTTAATCAGCCTGAATTCGTATAGTCCAATGGTGTTTTTTAAGGCTTTTACTTCTAATTTTATTTTGATTGCTACCATTTGGAATAGTAATGTTTGGGTAATGAATTATATTAGTCTAAAATACAGTTGGGAGAAAGATTTAAAACTAAAGATTTCGTTATTTTCATTGTTTGCGATTCTACTGCCAATTATCATTCATGTGGTATTTAATTTGTTTGTGTTTCCTTTTATAAACGGCAGAGAGTGTGTACTTACCTCCAGAGAAAATATATCTTATTTAATAGTTTCGGTAGCTATTACCTTATTGATTAATGCTATTATGATAGCAGTAGATTTTTTTAGATTTTGGAAAATATCTCTTACGGAAAAAGAAGAATTAAAGCGAACCAGTTTAAGTGCGGAATTCGAAGCATTAAAGAATCAAGTTAGCCCACATTTTTTATTCAATTCACTCAATACTTTGAGTAGTTTAATTGATGAAAATCCTAAGCAAGCCAATGAATTTGTGCAAAAACTAGCCAGCGTTTACAGATATGTTCTAACTCACCGAGATAAAGAAACGGTATTACTGCATGAAGAAATTGATTTTATAAAGGCATATATTTTTTTAAATAAAATAAGATTTGGTATTAATTTAAATACATCTATTGACATTGACGCCACTTGTATAGGTAAAAATATTCCTACTTTAACTATTCAAATGTTAATTGAAAATGCAATAAAACATAATGTTATTTCGGCTCAGAAACCCTTGTATATTGCTATAAGTTGTTTAAACGACTACTTAACGGTGGAAAACAATTTGCAAGCAAAGCTAACTACCAATGAAAGCAATGGAATTGGTTTAAGTAATATAGTGGAACGCTATAAGTATTTAACCGACAAAGAAGTGTTAATTAATAGAAGCGAAACCAAGTTTTCGGTAACTGTTCCATTGATTTAAATAAAGGAATTATGCAATTAATAATAATAGAAGATGAGATTCCTGCCATGAACCGAATAAAGAAAATGGTTTTAGAAATAGAACCTAATACTGATATTGTGGCAACTGCAGATAGCATAGAGAGTGGGGTAGAAGCAATTCAACAAAATCCGAAAGCGGATTTAATTTTGATGGATATAGAATTGGCTGATGGGCAAAGTTTTGAAATATTTAATTTAGTACAAGTAAAATGTCCGGTAATATTTACCACTGCTTATGATGAATTTGCTTTAAAGGCTTTTAAGGTAAACAGTATTGATTATTTGCTTAAGCCTATAGAAAAAACGGAACTGCAAAATGCTTTTAATAAGTACAAAACAATAACACAGTCTAGTACAATTGTTTCTGATATTAATATGCAGATGCAGGAATTACTAATTGGTTTAAAAAAGCCAAATGCTAACTTCAAAAATAGGTTTTTAGTAAAACAAGGGCAAAAGTTAATCAGCATAGCTGTTGATGAAATAGCTTACTTTTTTGCACAAGATAAGTTGTGTTATTTACAAACTAAGTCAATGAATAAATATGTTATAGACTATACGTTAGACGAATTGGTTGGAATGCTTGATCCTATGCAGTTTTTTCACTTAAATAGGCAAACCATTGCTTCTATAGATTCTATTGGATCTGTACATACTTATTTCAATGGTAAATTGAAAGTAGATTTAAAGCCAGTAACAAGCACTGAAGTTTTTGTTAGCAGAGAAAAAGCTGCGGAGTTTAAGGAATGGCTTGGTAAGTAGTAAAACTATTTTTTACTTAAGTTTTGCTCTTCTGTTTTTTTCTTGCATAATTAGTTTCAACTCTCTACTTGTTTGTCCTTTTACGCTGGTATTTTCAGCAGCTCGCCTAAATAAATAAGGCATTACAGATTTTACAGGGCCATACGGCAGATATTTAGCCACATTATAACCCGCATTTGCAAGGTTATAGCTAAGGTTGTCGCTCATTCCATATAATTGACTAAAATAGACTCTTTGGTCGTTATTAACTAATTGATGGCTTTGCATGAGTTCCGCTAATATTCTGCTACTAGCTTCATTATGCGTGCCAGCGCAAATACTGATATTTGAAACATTCTCCACACAGAATTTCAAGGCAGCATCATAATCTGAATCGCTTGCCTCTTTGCTTGGCTGAATAGGGTTGGTGTAATTGTTTTCAAGGGCACGTTTGCTTTCTTTTTCCATATAAGCTCCTCTCACTAATTTTACTCCCAAAAAATATCCGCTATCTTTTGCTAATTGCAGACTATCTTTTAAAAAAGCAAGTCTATCGTGTCTGTAAAGTTGAATGGTGTTAAATACAATTGCCTGTTGTTTATTGAACTTTAACATCATTTCATGTGCCAATCTGTCAATAGTAGTTTGAATCCACGATTCTTCCGCATCAATAAAAATACGTACATTTCTATCAAAAGCCGCTTTACAAATTTTGTCAATTCTAAATTTAACCCTTGAATATTCCGCTAATTCTCCCTCGGTTATGTTTGCTTCGCCAGAATTCATTTTTTCTAATAAAGCAAATCGGCCTAATCCAGTTACTTTAAATACACAAAAAGGGATTTTGGGGTTGTTTTCTGCTTTTTTTATGGTGAGAATGGTTTCAGCGCAGGTATGGTCAAAATCATTTTCCTCCTCTTTACCTTCAACGGAGTAATCCAATATAGTACCTATATTGAATTTGTGCATATTTTCAATTGCTTTTTCGCAATCATTTATATTTTCCCCACCTACAAATTGCTGATATACCGTTTTTTTTATTAATCCTTTTATTGGTAAACGCAGCTTAAATGCTAACTCAATGGCGGGAGTTCCCATTTTTACTAGCCAATTTATGCCTATTGCTTTGAACAAATAATACGAAGTTTGCAATTCACTGTTATTTTTAGATCGAAATGCTATTTCTGTATTAGAAAAGTCCAGATTTAATATTTTATTATTCATAAATTGTTTTTAAAGATAAAATGTAATTTAGCCCCGCAATTATAACATATTACAAACATTGTTTTTGCTACATTGATGAAAGTTATTTTCGATAAAAGCTATAAGGTATATTTCGGTTCAGATGTTTTAAGTCATTTGGCACAAACGCTTATTGAAAGGTCTTATAGTCAGGTATTTGTGTTGGTGGATGAGAACACTGAAAAATACTGTTTGCCTATACTAAAACCATACTTAGAAAAGTTTACCCTCATAAAAATGAAAAGTGGTGAACAAAATAAAAATTTAGAGCAAGCAAGCATTATTTGGAATACTTTGCAACAAAACTTAGCCAATAGGAATAGTGTACTGCTAAATTGTGGCGGAGGAACATTAAGTGATTTGGGTGGTTTTTGTGCTTCAACCTATAAAAGAGGAATTGATTTTATTAATATACCAACAACATTATTGGCTATGGTTGATGCCTCAATAGGAGGTAAGCAAGGAATTGATTTGAATAGATATAAAAATTTAGTGGGCGTTTTTAAGCATCCTGCACAAATTTTCATTTATCCACAATTTATAGAGACTTTATCAAATGAAGACAAGAGAAATGGTTTAGCAGAATTGCTAAAGCATGCTTTAATTGATGATAATGAACTTTTTGATAAACTGGTAAAAACACCACAGATTGACTATTTGCAGATTGAAAAATTTATTGAGAAATCAACCAAAATAAAGATAAAGATTGTAAATAAAGACCCTTATGAAACGGGGTTAAGAAAAGTTTTGAATTTTGGGCATACCATTGGTCACGCTATTGAAACATATAGTTTGATAAATGATGAAAAGCCTCTAAAACATGGTGAGGCCATTGCTATAGGAATTATTTGTGAAGCTTATTTATCAAATAAACTATTAAAACTAACAAGCAAAGAATTAGATAGTATTATTAATTTTATTGTTTATAATTTTG
>JANMIV010000024.1:0-2560 GCA_031375995.1 Bacteroidota bacterium | reverse complement strand
ACTTTTTGGGTCTATTTTTACCAATTCAGCCAATGGATCTTTGAGTCTGCGCCCAATAGAAACAGCTCCACGTACTGTTATATCTTTATCAGGAAATTCTTCTCTGGCTATAGTAGATGCCGAATAAATAGAAGCTCCTTGCTCTGATACCATATGTACTTGTACGGTAGCATCTGCCATTTGGGTTTTAAGTAAATGGCGCACAAAACTTTCCGTTTCTCGGCCACCAGTGCCGTTACCAATAGCAATGGCTTCTATTTTATATTTGCTTAGTAAGTGCTTTAAAGTATGTTCTGTTTCTTGCTTTTTTTGAAGTGGGTATATAACAGTTTCTTCCATTAAGTCGCCCAGTTCATTTAACACCACGGTTTTGCAACCAGTTCTAAATCCAGGGTCAATAGCTATAATGCGTTTTTGCCCCAAAGGTGGGCTTAATAACAATTGCCTTAAATTGCTACTGAATATAATAATGGCTTCTTTATCTGCTTTTTCTTTTGATAAGTTTTCAAACTCTGTTTCAATACTTGGCAGTAGCAATCTGCTGTAAGCATCGTCTATGGCAAGTATTACCTGTTTTTGTGCCGCTCCTGTTCCTTTTATGAGTTGCCTTTGCATACTATCAATAGCCTGCTCCGCTACAATATCAATATGTACTTTTAAAAATCCTTCTTCTTGTCCTCGTCTAATGGCCAATAAGCGGTGAGATGGTATTTTTTTTAGTTCCTCGGCAAAATCAAAATAATCGCTGTACTTAGCCGCTTCGGTTTCTTTTCCTTTTTTTACTTTGGCATATAGAACCGCTCCACGTTCAAAAAAACGCCTCATACTATTTCTTATATTTACATTTTCATTGATCCATTCGGCTATAATATCCCTTGCACCTGCTAAAGCCTCATCTGTGTCTTTTACCTCTTTATTAATATAGTTGGCAGCTAAAGTGTCTATATTTTTTTCGGTTTGTAAATAAATAGTTTTAGCCAATGGCTCTAATCCCTTTTCTATGGCAATACTGGCACGTGTTTTTCTTTTTTGTTTATAGGGCAAGTACAAGTCTTCTAATGCTTGTAAGCTGCTTGCATTGTTTATTTGGGTTAGTAGGGTGGGTGTTAACTTATCTTGTTGTTCTATGGCTTTTATAATGGTTTGTCTGCGTTTGTCTAGTTCAAGCAAACTATCGTGTAGATTCTTTATTTCACCAATCATTACCTCATCCATACCACCAGTCATTTCTTTTCTATAGCGGGCTATAAACGGAATGGTGGCTCCTTCTTCCAATAATTGTATTACTTGTGCTACTTGCTTTTCATTGGCATTGATGCTGCGGGCTATATTTTGGGCGTACATTCTAGGTGCGGTTTTTGGTTTTTTTGAATAGGTAAAGGACAGCTATTGATGGTAGTAATGAACATAAAAAAATCCGCTGATTGCGCAACGGATTTTAATTCAATAGTTTAATTTAGTTATACATGCAAAGCCCTGTTTTCTGTAGCTGCCAAACAAGCTTCTTTTACTGCTTCGGTATAAGTAGGATGGGGGTGACTCATTCTGGCCACATCTTCGGCACTGGCTCTAAATTCCATGGCTACAACTCCTTCTATAATTAAATCGGCTACACGTGGCCCTATCATATGCATACCTAGTATTTCATCTGTTTCTGCATCGGCTAGTACTTTTACCAAACCATCAATATCCATACTGGCTCTGGCTCTGCCTAAAGCACGCATTGGGAAGCTGCCAACTTTGTATTTAGCACCTGCTTTTTTCAATTCTTCTTCGGTAGCTCCAACACCTGCTACTTCTGGCCAAGTGTAAACTACACCTGGTATTAGATTGTAGTTTATATGTGGTTTTTGTCCAGCAATAGTTTCTGCTACAAACACACCTTCTTCTTCGGCTTTGTGTGCCAACATAGCACCTTTTACTACATCGCCTATGGCATATATGCCTTTTATGCTTGTTTCTAAATGGGCATCTGTTTCAATGCGTCCGCGTTCATCGGTTTTTAAACCAATGTTTTCTAAACCTAATCCTTCGGTATATGCTTTACGACCCACTGAAACTAGGCAATAGTCGCCAGTAAAGCTTACTTCTTCTCCTTTTTCATTATCGGCAACAACAGTTACTTCTTTGCCTTTGCTGGTAGCTGATTTTACTTTGTGGTTAAAGAAAAATTCGAAACCTAATTTGCGTAAACTACGTTGTAATTCTTTGCCCAAAGTAGCATCCATAGTAGGTATAATGGTATTGGTGTATTCTATAACCGATACTTTAGCTCCTAAACGTGCATATACAGAACCCAATTCTAATCCTATTACGCCACCTCCAATAATAACTAAGTGTTTAGGTACTTCTGTCATATTTAAGGCTTCGGTACTGGTAATAATTCTGGTTTTATCAATGGTAATGCCTGGCAAGCTTGCTGGTTTAGAACCAGTAGCTATAATTACTTTGTCGGTATCAATAATTTGCTCGGTTTCTCCAGCAATTTTTATTTGGTTTTTGGTAATAAATGAACCAAGCCCTTTATAAACATCAATCTTATTTTTTTTCATTAAAAAGT
>JANMIV010000222.1:0-2722 GCA_031375995.1 Bacteroidota bacterium | reverse complement strand
CCACCGTAATATTTGCTCCTATTAATTGAGATACTCCTTATGTTTGCATTACCAAAGGTATGTGATACAATAATTGGTGTTTTATATACTGCTTTAGTAATTCTATCTTTCTCACATCCACTTTCATCATAACTATATTCCACTTTAGTAAATAAAGTGATGGTATCCAAACTTGTTTTAGTTTTAATATACATGGTGGTCTCTTTGTTTTCCGATACAATCAATTCTGCAGTGGTATCATTTGGAGTAATCTTTTTATTGGTATTTTTGTAGGCAATTTCTAAAATGCGGTTTGTTGTATCTGACAATACAATTCTTCTGTAATAATAGTGAGAGCTCCAATAGCCGCCACCATCATAACTATCACCGCAACAGCAAGAATTGATGCTTATGAAGCCCATGAATATAAAAAAAAGGTTTTTGGCCATTTTTGTGCTTTTGTGTATTCAAACAAATATATTTAATAATATTTAAGAATCCAATTCGATAAAAATAACGGTATTCTTTTCAATTTTTAGTATTTTGCGGAACTTTTTAAAAACTCAAATGAAAAAAATAATCGTATTAGCTACAGTTGCCTTAACTGTATTTGCATGTGGTAATAACAACACCCCTAAACAAGAAACTGCTCCAACTGATAGTACAGGAGTAAAAGCAGACACCACTGCACAAGCACAATATTTTGGTGCAAAAATTACGGAAGATAATGCTATTGCTTTGGCTGATTTAAAAACGGCTATGGGCGATAAAAAAGAATTAGCTACCAAAGTAAATGGTGAAGTAGAGGCTGTTTGCCAAAAGAAAGGCTGCTGGATGAACATTAAAAATGCCAATGGCGAAAGTATGCGTGTAACTTTTAAAGATTATGCTTTCTTTATGCCTATGGATTGCGCTGGCAAAACAGCCATTGTAGAAGGTGTGGCTAAAATTGAAGAAACCAGTATTGCAGATTTGAAAGAATATGCAAAAGATGATAACCAAAGTAAAGAAGCCATTGCCGCTATTAAAGAACCTAAAAAAGAATTGGTTTTTGAGGCAAGCGGTGTTATTTTAAAATAAATAGTATTTAACCCCATAAACCCCAATACCTAAAAGTATTGGGGTTTATTTTTACCCATTACTCAACCATTCTCTATGAAAAAAACTGTTTACATCATATTGGCTATTACTCTGCTAGCCATCGTTATTCATTCTTGTAGCAATAATGAGCAAAAACCAGTAGTTACTGAGCAAGACACTACTTCTCAAACGGCTAACGCTATAAAAGACCCTAACCAGCCCAAACCGATGGCTTTAATGATGCGCCAAATGGCTGCCAATGCAGATAGCATGAAAGCAAAATTGCTTAGGGGAGAAAAATTAGATAGTTTGGCTTTTCCTTTTATTCGTTTTTATTTGGTGCAGGCCACCGATGAGAGCGTAAAAGAGCCTCAATTCTATGAAAATGCTCGCATTTACCAGAAAGCACACAAAGCCATATTCGACAATCCCAATAAGCAGGTAAAACAATACAACTTAATGATTCAGGCTTGTATAGGTTGCCATGAAAATTATTGCAGTGGGCCATTGCGCAGAATAAAGAAAATGCCCATTACAGCCCAATAGTTTTGCTTGTTTCTAGCCTATTTCTGCTATTGGTGCATTCTCCGCTAGGAACGGGTGTAGTATTGCCAAACAGAGTGGTAAAGAAATTACTCAAATAGCCAAGGTGGTTCAACTTCCTTGGCTATTTTTTTATAAACTGTTCATTATTAGTGGTAAACAATATTCTTTTGTAAAAAAAAAAAACTTAGCATTGCATTTTTAAACACAAATTAATTACTACTCTACAATACCCTATGCATAAGCCTTTTGAAATTACTGAAAAAATAAGTTTTGACGATATAAACGATATTATTGATAACAATAGAAAAATTGCTTTAGGCAATAATGCCATTGATAAAATAAAAAATTGCAGACAATACCTCGACCAAAAACTAATCAATAATGACAAGGCTATTTATGGCATAAATACTGGTTTTGGCAGTTTACATAGTACTAAAATAAATGCTGCGGATTTAGAGCAATTACAAGAAAATTTATTGTTAAGTCATGCTTGCGGTACTGGCGATTTAACGCCAGAAACCATTGTTAAAATAATGCTTTTGCTCAAAGTACAAAGCTTGTCGTATGGGCATTCGGCTGTTCAATTGGAAACAGTTGAGCGTTTAATCTATTTTTTCAATAATGATATTTTACCCGTAGTGTATGAATTGGGTTCATTAGGTGCCAGTGGCGATTTAGCACCTTTAGCCCACTTAAGCCTACCACTTATTGGAAAAGGGAAAGTTTGGATAAAAGAGGGTGATACTTTTGCCATGAAAAATGCCGCTGAAGTATTGCAGCAACACCAATTAAAGCCCATTCAATTAAAATCAAAAGAAGGTTTGGCTTTGATTAATGGCACGCAGTTTATGGCAGCTTACGGTGTATATTGCCTCTTACAAGCCAACAAACTGCTTGTATTAGGCGATTTAATAGCCTGTGTTTCCATTGATGCTTTTGATTGTAGGCTAGAACCTTTTCACCATCTCATTCATGATATACGTCCGCATAAAGGGCAAATAAATACCGCTAAAAATATTTTAGCCATACTTGATGGAAGTGAAATAGCCCAACAAGACAAAAAGCAAGTGCAAGATCAATATGCTTTTAGGTGCATTCCGCAAGTACATGGCGCAAG
>JANMIV010000111.1:0-22246 GCA_031375995.1 Bacteroidota bacterium | reverse complement strand
CTTTTTAAAACCGCTTGGAAAAAAGCCAGTATCCATCCACTTCTAAAAACAGCTTTATCAGCTTTGCTAATGCTTTTTGTTGATGTATTGATAGAACATGTGGCTCCTCAATTGGATTTTTGGTATTGGAAAAATGGCAGTATCCCTATTCAAAACTATACAGCTTGGTATATTTTTGCTTTTGCATTTATGCATATTTACCATCAACTAGCCTTGCCGTTGAACAATAAAGTAGCACCTTGGTTATATGTTTTCCAATGGTTGTTTTTTGCAGGTATGAATGGCTTTTATTAATTGAAATATAAAAACAATTTCCGTTTTAAGTGTTTATTATTGTATTGATTTTAGAAAAATATGTGGTTTAATATTTTAGTGGTTTTTATTACTTTTTGGTTCATGGAATTTATGGCTTGGTTCACCCATAAATTTGTTATGCACGGCTTACTTTGGTATTTGCATAAAGATCACCATCAGGTAGAGCCTGGTTTCTTTGAAAAAAACGATAGTTTCTTCTTAATTTTTGCGGTTCCAAGTGCCTATTGCTACATGACGGGTTTAATGTACAACGACTTTAGGTTGTATATTGGAATTGGTATCTCTTTATACGGCTTGGCTTACTTTTTAATTCATGATATTATTATTCACCAACGGTTTAAAATTTTTACCCATTGGGATAACCGCTATGTAAGAGCCATACGCAGAGCCCACAAAATGCACCACAAACACCTTGGGAAAGAGCAAGGAGAAAACTTTGGAATGTTGATAGTACCTATTAAGTATTGGCTTAATCCTAACGCTACCAAGTAAGCCATGAGTTTATATGCTTGGTTAATGCTCTCTTCCTTTATAGGCCCCTTTGCACTTAGCTTTGATAAGAAAGTAGCCTTTTATAAATGGTTTAAACCTTTAATGGTGGGTATTGCAGCCAATGCTATTTTGTTTATTACATGGGATGGTTGGTTCACCAGAGCGGGCATTTGGAGTTTCAATAGCCAATATGTTTGGAGCTTCCGTTTAAACGATTTACCACTAGAAGAATGGTCGTTTTTTTTAGTAGTTCCCTATGCCAGTGTGTTTATTTACGCTTGTATAAAAGCTTATTTTTCTGATGCCTTTTTTAAACCATTGGTTCACTACCTCCATTATTTCTTCATTGTTGTTTTAGCACTTGCCTGTGTCTTTTTTTATCAAAACACTTACACTTTAGTCAACTGCGCATTGGCTCTTGCTTTGCTACTTTTTCATCAGTTTTACTGGAAAAAACCTTATATGGGTTATTTTTGGTTTGCCTATTTTGTGCATCTTATTCCCTTCCTTATTATCAATGGCGTGCTTACTGGGGCTGCAACCCCAACACCTGTGGTGTATTACAATGCCCAAGAAATTATTGGCCTGCGTATTGTTACTATCCCGATTGAAGATACCATTTACGCATTAACCTGCTTACTTATTCCCATTACCATTGCCGAGCATTTATTGGAAAAAAGAAAAATAATAGGGTAACTCTTCCCATGTTTTATTGATTAATTCCATGATTATGCAGTATAATTGCTCACCCAATTATCGTTTTGAATTTATCATTTAAAATAGCCAAAAAACACTTTTTCTCGCGTAAAAAAAGCGGAACTTTTAATGCCGTTACTATTATATCGAGTATTAGTTTACTTGGCTATATCATAGGCACTTGTGCCTTGGTTATTATTCTTTCGGTATTCAATGGCTTTGAATCTTTATTTGCCAATATGTACAGTAATTTTGATGCCGAGCTTCAAATTACCGCAATAAGTGCGAAAACATTTCCCATTAATGCCTTTCATTTCAATGAAATAATAGCCCATGAAAGTGTTGAAAATGCCAGTAAAGTACTGGAAGAAAATGTGCTACTAAAATACAATAACAAAACGGGAATAGCCACCGCCAAAGCGGTAGACGAAAACTACTTACGTATAAACCATATTGACACTTGTATTGAAAGTGGGGTTGCGCTTATTCAAAGTGGCGATACCAACTTTGCTTTGTGTGGAGAAGGATTGGCTTACCAACTAGGCATTGACCTTGGTGACCAATTTAATTTTTTAAATGTATATGCACCCAAAAAGGGAGAAGTAAACTTTATAAACCCTGAAAATGCCTTTAACAGAGAGTTGATTATTCCTGCTGGTATATTTGCCATACAACCAGAAATAGACAATAAGTTCATATTGTTGCCCTTGCGTTTTTTAAGTGCCTTGCTCGAAAAAGAAAACCAAATAAGTGCCATTGAAATAAAACTAAAACCCAACTACTCTGTAAAAGAGGCAAAAGCCCAAATATCGGCTATTGTAGGGCCTCAGTTTATAGTCAAAAACCGTTTCGACCAACGGGAAGCATTTTATAAACTGGTAAAAACGGAAAAGTTAATCAGTTATATTATTATTCTCTTTATCCTCATCATTGCTATTTTTAATACCGTAGGTACTTTGTATATGCTGGTTATGGAAAAGGAAAGGGAAATAAAACTCTTACATAGCATGGGTTTCAGTGCCAATAATATTGCATTTGTTTTTGCTTGGCAAAGCCTTTTTATTGCTGGTGTTGGAGGTGCTTTGGGGGTGCTTTTAGGAGGGGGAGTTTCTTATTTGCAGCAAATTTTTGGATTCATAAAAGTAAGTGCAGACTCTACCCAAGCATACCCCATTGTATTTAGTTTTACCGATGCCTTTATTATATTCATTACCATTTTGCTCCTTGGTCTTATTACCGCTATTTATCCATGGATGAAAGCTTATGGCATAGCCAAAATAAAGGATACGGGTAACTAATTATTCCTGATTAAACGCCCTGAAAATTAGGTGTATTTCTCGTTGAATTTTATCTTTAAATCGGTAGCAATCTGTTTTACCTCCTGTTCTTGACTTTTATCGCAAATGAGCAATACATCAGGGGTGTTTACTACAATTAGGTTTTTAACCGATTTTAGTACAATAATTTTGTCTTTTAAAGCCTCCGCTTTATTAACCAAACAGTCTTCAGAATCGTACATAAATACATTCTTGCCTTTTACCGCATTGTTATTTTCGTCTTTAGGCGATATTTCGTATAAAGAGGTCCATGTTCCCAAATCGCTCCAACCAAACTCGCTCGGAATCACATACACATTATCTGCCTTTTCCATTATTCCATAATCTATACTGATGCTTCGGCATTGCTCGTAAAAAACACGAATGGTCTCCGCTTCATTCTCCGTAAACAAATTTTGGGATGCACTCTCAAAAATATCATATTGCTCACTTAAATGTTGCTTAAAAGCCTTCTTAATAGAAGAAATAGACCAAATAAATATTCCAGCATTCCACAGAAAATCACCACTATCTATAAATGTTTGTGCTATTTCTAATGATGGTTTCTCGGTGAATGTTTTTACCTTGAATATTTCGTTGTTATTAGTCTCATCAAGGTATTGAATGTATCCATATCCCGTATCGGGTCTGCTGGGTCTTATGCCCAAAGTTACTAAACTAGGGCTTTTGTGTGCATAGTTTAACGCCTGCTCTACATAATCCAAAAATTTGTTTTCATCCAATATTAAATGGTCGCTTGGCGCTACAATGCAAGCCGCATGGGTATTTAACTTGTGTATTTTTGCACTGGCATAGGCAATACAAGCAGCAGTATTTTTGGCCGTAGGTTCGCCTAAAATTCTATCTTCAGGCATATTGGGTAATTGCTTCTTTACCAAAGGCAAATACGCTATATTGGTTACTATAAATATGTTTTCAGGTAAAAAGGCTTTTAAAAACCTATCGTAAGTTTGCTGCAAAAGGGTTTTACCAGTACCTAATATATCTAAAAATTGTTTTGGATAGGTGCTTCTACTAGCAGGCCAAAATCGGCTTCCAACCCCTCCAGCCATAATTATGGCATAATTGTTTTTACTTCTTTCCATTCCTTTTGTTTAATTAAAAACACTTCTACACTTCTTTTTCAAAGCCTTTTGCTGTCTTTGAAATCTTTTGCAAATAACTGCTTTTTTTGCCTTTTTTGAAATGTTTTTTAGCCAGATTATTCGCTAATCTCCTACTAAACGGATGTAAGATTATGTTTTCTTAAAAACTATTTAAGCTTCGGCTTTGGCATTCGTTACTATTTTTGCCTTTTCTTCTTGTTTTATTTGTGCCCAGCCTCCCCATACATTCTTTACATTAATAAAGCCTTTGCTTTTTAAAAGAGCAGCAGCTACCATGCTTCTGTAACCCCCTGCACAATGCACCAAAATTTCTTTGTTCTTATCCAGCTCTTCACTCCTATCATTTATATCACCCAATGGCATATTGATGGCGTTGTGTAAATGCCCATCTGCAAACTCACCTACTTTTCTTACATCTAAAATTACTGCTCCTGGATTATACAAACTATCCAAAACCAATTCTTCTGATGAAATACTAATTACCATATCGTACCTCTTATCAGAATCACGCCAAGCATCAAAACCGCCTTCCAAGTATCCCTTTATATTGTCAAAACCAACCCTAGTAAGTCGCTCTATTGATTCCTTTTCAGTATCTGGTTTTGCTACTATAATAATGGGTTGATGAATATCGAGCAAGGTGGCTGCCCAAATGGCATACTGCCCATTTAAGCCAAAATTAAGCGACTTGGGAATACAACCCAATTCGAAAAAATCAGCCAATCGGGTATCAATTATTACTGCACCCTCTTCCATTTCCTGCTGAAATAACTTTACATCTAATGCTTTATAGCCTTTGGTAATTACATCATCAAAACTTGCATAGCCTTGTTTGTTTAGTTTAGCATCTTTAAAGAAATAGGCTGGTGCTGGCGTTATTCCACTGGTTACTTGTTGTATAAAATCGGCTTCGCTCATTTCCTGTAATGCATAGTTACTATCCTTTTGCTCTCCAATGGTACTAAATGTTTCTTTACCAATATTTTTGCCGCAAGCCGAACCAGGACCATGTGCAGGATATACAATTACCTCATTTGATAAAGGCTTAATTTTGGAGTTTAGAGAATGGTACATTTTGCTTGCCAACTCTTCTTTTGTCATTATCCCATCTAGCAAATCTGGTCTGCCCACATCTCCAACAAACAGCGTATCACCAGTAAAAACGCAATAGTCAACCCCTGCTTCGTTCTTTAATAAATAACAGCTTGATTCTAAGGTATGCCCCGGTGTATGCAATACTTTTATTTTCACTTTTCCCAAAACCAACTCTTCTTCATCAGCCGCCACATGCACTTTAAAAGTAGTATTTGTTTCTGGTCCGTACACAATGGTAGCCCCTGTTTTTTCAGCTAAATCTATATGACCACTTACAAAATCTGCGTGAAAATGCGTTTCGAAAATATACTTTATCTTGGCTCCATCTGCTTTTGCCTTATCAATATAAGTTTGGTAATCCCTTAAAGGATCAATAATGGCAACCTCCCCTTCACTTTCTATGTAATAAGCAGATTGTGCTAAGCAATTGGTATATATTTGTTCTACTTTCATGGATGGTAATTAATTTATTGCTGCAAATGTTACATTTCTTTGCGATAGAAAAAAAATTTAAATAATTCTCTACATAATTATGCCGTTTAAATTTTTATGCCTTTATGACTCATTCCTAATTGAAAAACCCATTCCATCGTTTTCATTCCTATATACAAAAAAGGCCAAACAAGTAATGTTTAGCCTCTTTTGCTTTTAATCCTCGCTTATTTTCCTTTGGTAAGCCTTTTAAGCAATTCCCTTTTAAAATCGTTCTCCGCTTTAAAAAGCAAAACTACTTTCTTTACAGGTAAAACCTTTTTAAACTCTTGGGCATATCTTTTAATCAATTCCGCCTCATTTAATTTAAAGTTTACCATATCATTCAGAATTTTATCTGCCTCGGCATCACTTAAACTGGGCATATCTGCCATTTCCTCGGTTATTTTACCTTTGGTTGTTAGGCGCAACTTTTTCATTTCATCCGTAAATTTATTGTAAACAGGCCAGAACACTTTTGCTTCTTCCGAAGTTAATTCTAGTCTCTCCGTAATAAAACCAATTTTCATAGCCTCTATGCGTTCTCCATTTTGTGCTTTGGCAAATAGTGCCAAACCAATAATAATGCTTATAAATACAATGCGTTTCATACTTTATCCTCCTATAGTTCTTCTATTAATGTTTGTTCGTCTGTGTTATCTATTAGGTATTGTTCTACCTCTTTATTTTTACTATTTACTGTTGATGGTACCTTATTTTCCGGAGAAAATGCTGCTTTGGTAATCCATTCCGTTTTTACATCGTTCTTAGCCAAATAATCTATTATTTCTTCTTCACTTACGTTATTCAACTGCTCACTAAATGTTTGCTCTTGCTTGGTTTTAATTATTATTACATAGCTCAGTGCAATAATTGCAAGCAACACAGCAGCTACTTTTGTAAGCGTAAACCAAGTGTTTAGGTATATTTTTTTACCTTGTTTGGTTCCAACCTTTTCTAAAATTTGATTGGCCGACTTTTCGAAATAGCTTTCTGGTACTTCAAAACCGCCTTCATTGTTTTTAATATTCAATAATGGCTCTTGTTGGCTTGTAATGCCTTTTAAGTCCACTATTGATTTTTCAAAATAGTTTTCTGGTACACTAAAGCCCCCACTTGCAGCAAGTCCTTTTAAAAACGAATCATCTATATCATTATCATCTTCTTTCATCTATCTGTCGCCATTATTGATTGTTTAAATCAAAATTGGTTTAATTGTTTTTTTAAATATTCCTCTACCTTTTTTACAGCATGGTGGTATGATGCCTTTAAAGCCCCTACGCTAGTATCCAATATCTCTTGCATTTCTTCATACTTCAAATTGTCATAATACTTCATGTTAAAGACAATACGCTGCTTTTCTGGAAGCGTGAGAATGGCTTGCTGCAACTTTAACTCAATTTGATTGCCATTGAAATATGCTCCAACACTCAACTTTTCACTCAATTCATAGGAAACATCATCAAAACTGGTGTTTAAATTTTGTTTCTTTTTCTGCAAAAACTGCAATGCCTCATTCGTAGCAATTCTATATATCCATGTATATAACTTACTGTCTTCTCTAAATTTTGCTAAATTTTCCCAAACTTTAATAAAGGTGTTTTGTAAAACATCATCTGCATCATCGTGGTCAATTATAATTCTTCGTATATGCCAATAAGTTTGCTTCTGATACTTGTTCAATATCAACCCAAAAGCTTCACTTTGCTTACCAGCAGTAGCAAATAGCGCTAATAGTTCATTGTCTTCAATTACAATTTTCAAAAACCCTTAAAATTTAAATTCTTATCTATGATGTAGAAAAACCCAAAAGGTTTAAATCATTCCTTCGTCTGCAAAACTAAAATATTCATGATGCCCAATAATAAGGTGGTCTATAACCGTTATATCTATCAATTTGGCACCTGCCTTTAAGTTTTTTGTTAGCTGCACATCTGCTACGCTTGGCGTTAAACTGCCCGAAGGGTGATTGTGACACAAGACAATACTGGAAGCTAAATTTTCTATTGCATGCTTAAGTAGTATTTTAGCATCAACTACAGTTCCACTCACTCCGCCTTCGCTAATTTTTTTTCTTCCTATTACTCTGTTATTGCGAGCCAGTAGTAAAACCCAAAATTCTTCATGGGGTAAATCGGATAAAATGGGCTCAAAATATTTATATATGTCTTTTGAGCCTTTGATAATTTCTACTTCTTTGGCTGCTTCATCTTTTCTGCGCCTTCCCAATTCAAGTGCTGCAGCTATTGTTATGGCCTTTGCCTCTCCAATACCTCTTATTGTTTTTAAATCGTTAATGGTTAGTCTTGCTAGGTCATTTAAATTATCGTTGGTTAGATTTAAAATTTTACGCGCCAAATCAACCGCAGACTCATCTTTTGTGCCTGTTGATAATAAAATAGCTATCAGCTCCGCATTACTTAGGCTTTGCTTGCCTTTTAGTGCAAATTTTTCTCTGGGTCGATCGTCTTCTGCCCAAAGTTTAATACTGCTTTTGCGTTCTGAGTTTAATTCCATTCCGTAAATACTATTGGTGCAATGTAATATTTGGCGTTCATAAACAAAAAAAGCCTGTCCACAAAGTGAACAAGCTTTTTATATTTTAAAGAACTGCGCTTAACTAAGCTGCTTTTTTCTTAGTGTTTTTTACTACTTTTTTAGGAGCAGTGCCAATTTTGTTAACCAATTTAGCCAATTTAGATTTTTGGTTAGCGGCCTTATTCTTGTGAATAATGCTGCGTTTTGCCAATTTATCTAACATACTAGCAACTTTTTTATACAAGTCAGAAGCTGCAGATTTATCTTCAGATGCACGAAGTTCTTTTATTGCTGTACGTGTGCTTTTTGCTTGGTAACGATTACGTAAGCGTTTTGTTGCGTTGCTTCTGTTGCGTTTTATTGCTGATTTATGATTAGCCATCTTTTTATTATTTTATTATTTTAAATTTTTTGAACATTTTTTGCTCAATAAAGGGCTGCAAATATAATTGTTTGGTTTAAAAATCAAACAATCAACAAAAAAAATGTTTAAACGGAAAAGCTTTCCCCGCAACTACATGTTCTTGAGGCATTTGGGTTATTAAAAGTAAAGCCTTTGCCATTTAAACCATCGGTAAAATCTAATTCTGTACCAAATAAATACAAAACACTTCTTTTATCTGTAACCAATTCTACCCCATTATCACCAAACTTTTCATCGCCCGCTTTTACCTCATTGTCAAAATCTAACTTATAAGAAAGTCCTGAGCAACCTCCGCTCTCTACTGCTATTCTTAAAAAATGGTTTGGGGTATAGTTTTGCTCTATTATTAATTCTTGAATACGTTTCTTTGCTTTTTCACTAACTGTAATCATGATGCTACTTGTTTTAAATATTACTACAAACATAGTTTCTTTATTAAATCAGCGCAACAATTTAATTGTTTTATTTACTAAGGCTTACGGATTTTCTATAACTGTAACCTCTACCATTGCATGTACGCGGTACTTTTTTCCATTTAATGCTTCGCAAAGCACATAAGTGCGCAGCTTTTCTAGTTTTTTTAACACATCAGCATATCCCTTCATCTTAAAAAGAGTTCCGTTGCTTAAATCGGCCAAAACTATTTTGTCCATTTTCTTTTCATCGTATTTTTTCAATGCTTGCAATAAACCCACATCCGATGAATGGGTATATTTAGGATTGCGCATGTGCTTGAGCAAATTAGCTCTTAAATCATACGGGAAAACGCTTTCATCATGCAGAAAAGGTCGCATATTTTCCTGAAACTCTACTTTCCATTCTGCCCCATGTGGTTCGTGCTTATGGCCATACTTTACAAATGCCGTATGGTGCGACAGTTCATGAATAAACGTAATTAAGAAATCGTACTTACTTAAGTTGTAGTTTATACTTATTCTATTTCCTTTACCATCATGCGGGCTATAATCTCCATACTTGCTTTTACGCTCCTTTTCTATGTGTAAATGAAGATTATGGAAAATAATTAATTCTGCGCAATACTCCACGGTGGAGGATGGAATAAACTTGGTTAAAGCTTGGCAAAATTTCAATTTTTGTTCTATTTGCTTTGGCGTTAGCTCAGCACTAAGCTTTAGTTTATTGTTCAATTTAATGGCTTGCTTGCTTTCAAATATAAAAACACTTGCGACAATATACAAAACAAAAGCCAATATGATGTTGCATCCTATTGGCTTTTGTTGCTATTGGCGGTAAATAACCGCCTTTAAAGAAAGATTTACTCCTTAATGAACATCTTACTTACTGACCCACTGCCTGTTTCCATTTTTAGGAAATAAATACCTTTAGGAATAGTAGAAAGATCTATCATTTGTTCTTCGCCTACTGTAAAATTGAACGTGTAGTGGAAAATACTTTTTCCCAAAACATCAAAAATATTCACTTTAATTCCATTTGCACTTGCTCCAATCCACTTAATATTTAATTGATTGCTAATTGGATTGGGATACATATAAAACTGGTTGTCAATAGCGTTGTTGTTTTTAACACCAATGGTAAATACGCTTATTGCTAAGGTTTTCTGTACCCCACTACAAAGGTTAGTATTTCTTTCTGTTACTGCTACAGAGCCTGCTGTAACACCACTATTCCATTTTACTAAAATTTTATTGGTACCGCTGCCACTTTGTACCACGCCTCCAGTAACAACCCATGTATAACTAGAGCCTACTGCATTTGCAACGCTGTAGGTAGCGGTATCATTTTTATACGCCTGGCGTGAAGCAACAATTTCACTAGTAGCTGGACGAGATAACTTGCTAATATATAGCGGTAAAGAAGTACTAAAACAGCCTCCATTAAATGCCTTTACTTTAAAAGAGCCTGAATCATTAAAATTAAGTGTTTTGGCTGTTTGGCTACTTAAATCAACATCATTTCGCATCCATTGATTATTATCTGCACTGGAAGTAAGTACAAAAGTACCGCCATCGCAAAAACTAGTACCTGCTAAATTTTTAGTAATTGTTGGCACTGGAGGATTAGTTCCTGCTGTAATTGCAAGTATATTTGATTGAGATGAACAACCACTTGAATTGGTTCTTCTTACTGCATATTTACCTGCCGTTTTTACATTTATACTTATTCCGGTACTACCAGATAAAGCAACACTGTCTTTATACCACAGCAAACCAGAACCAGTGGTAGTTAAAGTAGCCGAATCACCATTACACAAAGCCAAATTTCCAGTTAAGGTCACCACAGGAACAGGGGGCAAACCTTTTACTTCAAAAGAATTGCTTACCGTTAAACTGTCAGAACCAGAAACATTGCTTGTTTTTAACTTCACCGTATAAAATCCTGTTTGGCTAAAGTTAAATGTTGGGTTCTTTACATTGGCTGTTTGGTTGGCTGGTCCAGAAACCGTCCACTCCCAACTAGTTGGATTGTTTTGGGTAGTATCTGTTATTGTAAATGGAGAAGAAGCGCACACAACAGGAGGAACTACAAAACCTGTTTTAGGTTTAAATGGTACACCAGTAATATTGATATTGTCTAAATACAGGTTATTACCACCGTCTCCTTTTAACATAAAACCAATTTTTACATTACTGCTGCCAACATAAGGCGTTAAGTCAACATTTATACAAGGGGTGCTGTTGGCATTTCCGCTGCACCAATCATTGGCAATACTTGGAGTAAAGAAATTGGTAGCTGTCTGATTAGGTTCTCCCGCACCTGTATATGTGGCTAATCTAGATCCAACTCCAGGACGAGTTTCTGTAAAACCCACTACTCTTGTCAAACTGTTACCACAGTTTGTACTTATCAATATTATTAATGAATCTCTATCAGCCGCAATATATCTTGTATATGCGTGTTTAAAAGTAAGGGAAGCCGTTTGTAATCCTTTTAAATCAAAAGCAGGAGATATAAGTATATCAGTTGCTCCAGCATTGGCATTGTCAAAATTATTAATACCCATGGCAGTATTGCCAGGGCTTGTTCCTGCAATATTATCATACCTAGCCCAATAAGTGGCATCTCCATTGTTATTTGATTGAGTCCACAATTCTCTGGTAGTTGAATTTGTTTCAAATGTTTCTAAAAAAGGAAGAGATAATCCCCCTACTTTTATTACATTCATTTTATAAATAGAGTCGGTACCACTAACACTTGTTACACGCAATGCTGCGGGATAAGTGCCTGCTGTTGGGTAAGTAACTGTTGGGTTTGCCAATGTTGAGGTAGCAGGAACACCGCCCGGAAAATACCATCTTAAAGTAACGGCTCCGCCTGATGCGCTGGTGTAAGATACTTGTTCGCCTGAACATATAATATCTCTAGAAATGGTAAAGTTTGCTGCCGGTTTAGGAGAAATACCCGATATAACCAACGAAAATGATTGATTGGCACCACTGGCTAATGTTCCTTTATTGGAAACTGTAATCGTATAATTACCCGCACTTGGAGTCCCTAAAAATATTTGTTCTACATTATCTCTTGTATTGTCGCCATTGGTAGCCGCAGCAGCAGGTGTTGCTGGATTCAATACGTAGGGCAAAAAGGTGGTATTGTCGCTTATTCTTGTCAATCTAACATCTAAATCATTTACCAATCTTTTAGTCGATTCGTCTAAGGCACCACTGGCTGTTGACCCTGGAATATCAGTCCAACAAAGAGTAACTTTTAAAGGAGTAGAACCATCGGCTACAATTGTTCTTGTATATGGATTTCCATTGTTTGCATTCAATTGACTTTCTATTATTGCATTTTTGTTGGTATCTGTAATTGTTTCTACTGCTTTGGCAGTATTCATAAGTCCCCAACCAAAACTATAATCAGGGCCAAGAGCATTTCCTGCCTCATCAGCAGTATGAATAATAAGACCTTTTAAAGTGGCAGCACGCATAAATCTATTTCTTAAATTGTTATGGTGTTGCTGTATCAATAAAGCAGAGCCACTTGCACTTGGCGAAGACATAGAAGTACCACTAATAGTGCTGTAGGCCGTATTAGAACCCGAATAACTAGAAGTTAAATTAACACCTGCTGCACATATATCTGGTTTTATACGCCCATCATCTGTTGGTCCCCAACCACTAAAACTACTCATTACCACGGAGCTGGCACTAGACCAACCTCCTGTTATCTTTTCCACAGCGCCTATAGTCATAATATTTTTTGCTGTTCCGTTGGTCGAAACACAATCGTAAGGACCATCAGCAGGAGGAATATTTCCAACAAATGTAGTCCAGATTCCGTTATCAAAATATTGTTTAGGATTGCTGTTATTTGGATAATCGCCCCTATCATTTCCTGCTGACTTAAATGGTAAATAAAAAGGATTATCATAAACTAACTGATCCCAAGATTGAGCATCAGAATTATATTGACCAAATTTAGCATCTTCTGCACTGCTACTAGATACATCTCCGTACCATTTCCAAACATTTGCATTATCATCATAAAACCATCCACAAATAGCACCATAACTATGGTTAGAAACAAGCATACCTGCTCCTGCTGCATTGCTCATTTCTCCATCGTCATTGGTCCAATCATAGCATTTAATAGGTGCCTGAAAAGCCATTCCTTTCGCATTTGCTTGCACACCGCCAGCTATCATTGTTCCCGCCACATGCGTTGCGTGATCGCTTAACGAAGGAGAAGGTGAATCCATTTGGGTAGCTCTACCCTGAAACTCCTGGTGGGTAACTCTTACTCCTCCACCATCCCAAATTCCCAAGCGGTCTGTCATTCCACTTCCAGAAAGACTTAAACCCATTGATCCTCCTGGGTTTACTTTGTTGGTTCCAATTGTTTGGGAGGCTCCCGTGTTATCTGTTTTGTTATAAATAGGAATGCCGCTTTCCGACACACCAACCAATTGAATAATGGAACCATTTTCCTGCAACTGAGGAGCGGTAGAAAGCTTCAATACGTCTCGTGCATAGGCCAATTCCGCTTGTATGTTTTGTTGATGTATTATCTGCAATTCTGCTCCATTCTTTGCTTCTAAAAGACTTCTGCGCTGAATTTTAGTTGGTGTTTGCTGGGCTTGAAGACTTGTAATTGATAGCAATAATATTGCTATAGAAATTTGTAATAGTTTTTTATTCATAATTTAAATTGTTGACTAAAATGTGGTGGTGTTTTCTCTTGGTTTTGATTTAACGGTTAGTAATGCTGATACATTTATGATGGTGTTACCACTCTTTATAGTACCCGTAAATACTACTATATACTGTTTTACTTCATTGGTGCAACTGATAGAAACATTTACATTGGAGCTAGAGTGATATGTTTTATTATTGACTTCATCTATTAGCGTTATTTTCACCTTGTCTGAATTAAATCGTTTGCCGCACGTAAATTCTTCTTCACTTATATTCAGCAACTCTAAAAGCCTTCCGTTGCCACCCTTTACACTCAGGCTAATCACTCCATTTTTGTTTTCGAAACGTGCTTGGGGAACGGCTGCAAATTTTATCAATTTGCCTTTTTGAGTTAGTTTTACTCTATTTTGCCCATTTAAAGCCAATAGACCAATAATTGATAAAAATAAAAGGATTGCCTTTTTCATTGATTGTTTAAATGTTAGCATCCAAAATTAAAAAGCTTATTCAAATAAACAACTTATTTATTAACACCTTTTTGTCAAATTATGATTTAACCAATACTTTGCACACGTTTACTATACTTTTAGATGATGAAAAAACACATTCCCAATGCACTCACCTCTTTCAATTTATTGTTTGGTTGCCTATCCATAATGGCTAGTTTGGTAAATAACGATTTAGAGCTAGCAGCCTATTTTATTGGTGCTGCCGCTATTTTAGATTTTTTTGATGGCTTTATTGCAAGAGCATTAAAAGCGGGTTCAGAAATAGGGAAACAGCTGGATTCTTTGGCTGACTGTATTAGTTTTGGCGTGGCGCCTGGGTTTATTTTTTATGGAATTACTGGCACCCCAATAGACTTTAATCATTTTAATGCACTGGCTTACATTCCTTTTTTAATTCCAGTGTTTTCAGCTATCCGCTTGGCTAAGTTTAATATTGACACCCGCCAGTCTGAGTCGTTTATTGGCGTTCCTACACCTGCTAATTCCTTATTTATTGCAGCTATTCCGTTTGTTATCAATCAAAACCCATTTGGTTTGGGTCTGCTATTTGAAAGTACTATTTTCCTTTACGCTTTCCCTTTTATTAGTGCTTATTTACTGGTAGCCGAAATTCCTTTATTTGCTTTAAAGTTTAAAAGTTTTGCTTGGAACCAAAATCAATTGCGCTATGTGTTTTTATTATGCAGTTTGATTAGTTTATTTGCATTCGGATATTTGGGGGTTAACATCAGCATTGTTTTATACATCCTATTTTCTATTTATAACAATATACAAAAAAGCAAAAAATGAAATACACAGCAGCTATTAACATTATGCCGCACAAGGCATTGTTGGATCCACAGGGAAAAGCAGTAACCGGTTCTATGACCAATATTGGACTGGCCAGCATTACCAATGTTAGAATAGGCAAACACATTACGCTAGAAATAGAGGCCGCAAACGAGGCAGAAGCCAATGAAATAGTGGATACCGCTTGCAAAAAGCTGTTGGCCAACCTGATTATGGAAAGCTACGACTTTACCATTCAAGCTGTTTAAGCGCTTTATTTACATACTATTACACATGAAAAAGCTATTCTATATATGTTGCTTACTACCGCTATTGGGCACTGCCCAAAACAAGGAGTTTGCCAAACAAGCTATAGAAAAATTGTGTTCAGAAGATTACAGTGGCCGAGGCTATGTAAATGAAGGCGATAAAAAAGCAGCCCGATTTATAGCGGAAGCTTTTAGGCGTTTTAGGCTAGGCTCGCCCAATATAGATTATTACCAAAATTTTGGTTTTCCGGTGATTACTTTTCCGGGAGAAACCTTTTGCAATATAGATGCTGTTGGTTTGGAGCCAGGCAGAGACTTTATAGTAAATGCTGGCTGCCCACCCGTAAAAGGGAAATTCAATATTATATATATTGACTCTGCTACCATAGACAATAGCGTAGCTTTTGAAAACTTTAAAAGACAGGGCTTTAGAAAAAGTTTCATTGTAGTAAGTGATATACAAAAAAAGACTTTCCTTCATCCTGAAAGGGCAGAAGAAATTCTTAAAAACAAAGTAAAAGCCAAAGGGCTCATTATAGACAAACAAGAGAAATTTACATGGAGTGTGGCTACGGAAAAAGCGGAGTTTCCTATAGTATATATTCAAAAAAAGGCCATCAAGCATACCATGATTGAAATGGACATAAACATTGAGTCTGTTCCGGTAAACCACCAAACGCAAAATGTAATTGGCATTTCAAAAGGCAGATTATATCCTGATTCTTTTGTTGTTTTTACGGCCCATTATGACCATTTGGGTATGTTTGGCCCTGCTATGTTTCCGGGAGCTAATGACAATGCCAGTGGCATAGCCATGATGCTAGATATGGCCAGTTATATTAGCAAAAACCCATTGGACTATTCCGTTGCTTTTATTGCCTTTGCTGGAGAGGAAGCTGGACTTTTAGGTTCTTATTATTTTACCCAAAACCCACTTATTCCCTTAGCAAAAATGGCGTTATTAATCAATATGGACTTAATGGCAACGGGCGATAAAGGTTTAACCGCAGTAAATGGCTCTGTTTTTCCCGATGAATTTAAGCTACTCCAATTTATAAACGAACAAGGCAACTACCTTCCAACCATTAATATAAGAGGCAAGGCACAAAACAGCGACCATTACTTTTTTACGGAAGCAGGTGTAAAATCGTTTTTCTTTTACCTCATGGGCGATTACCATTTTTACCACGACATAGACGATGCGGCAAAAGCAGTAACACTGAGTAAATATGAGGAGGCTTACCGACTCATTTTCGATTTTACGCAGGCTTATATCAAATCGAGCATTAACAACGCTAAAAAATAAAACACCCCTGCTGCATGAGCGCCATAAAAAAACTAGTATCGCAAACGGCTGTATATGGATTGAGCACAATAGCGGGGCGTTTCCTCAATTACCTATTAGTACCGCTTCATACCGCTCTTTTTAGCAAGGCCGACTTTGGCACCAATGCAGAAATGTACGGCTATGTTTCCTTTTTCAATGTAATATTGATGTATGGCATGGAAACAGCCTTTTTTAAATTTGCCAGCGAAAACAAGGAAAACAAAAAGGTATATGCTACCGCTTTAATTTCCATAGTGGTTTCTTCCATTGTATTTATGCTTTTAATAAGTGGTTTTGCCCAACCTTTGGCAAACCTTATTCGCTACCCAACACACGCGGAATATATTTGGTATTTTGCTATTATTATTGGCCTTGATGCCATTGCGGCCTTGCCTTTTGCCTATTTAAGGCAACAAAACAAGGCACTTAAATTTGCCTTGGTTAAAAACATCAATATATTTACCAGTATAGGTTTAAATTTATATTTTCTGTTACTAGGGCCTTATATGCAACAAAAGGGCATATTGATTCCCTTTTTTGATGGCAGCATAGGTATAAAATACGTATTTATAAGCAATGTAATAGCCAGTGTAATTACCATTCCTTTGCTATTTGTAGAGCTTAAGCAAATACAAATGGGTTTCGATAAAATGCTGTGGCGCAAAATGTTGGCTTATGGTGCGCCTCTTATTATAGTGGGCTTGGCAGGTATGGTGAATGAAACTTTAGACAGAATACTCCTCAAATACCTATATCCCAATGCTGCCATAGCCAATGAAATGAATGGCATATATGCCGCCAATTACAAACTGTCCATTCTCATGACTTTATTTATACAGGCATTTCGATTTGCCGCAGAGCCTTTCTTTTTTAGCCATGCGCAAACTACTGATAAAAGAACCATTTACGCCACGGTAATGGATTATTTTGTGCTCATTTGCCTGAGTCTTTTCTTATTGGTAACCCTTTTTATAGATGTATTCAAACATTTTATTGATGCTAAATTCCACGAAGGATTGCACGTAGTGCCTATTTTACTTTTAGCCAATATGTTTTTAGGTATTTATTACAATTTATCCATTTGGTACAAACTGTCTGATAACAACAAAAAAGGTGCTGGTATTTCTTTAATGGGAGCGGGTATTACCATACTGCTCAATGTAATACTCATACCCATTTGGGGTTATACGGGTTCGGCATGGACTACTTTTATATGTTACTTAAGTATGATGCTGGTGTGTTACTTGATGGGTAAAAAATACTACCCTATTGATTACCACATAGTAAAATGTATTTTGTATATTGTATTGGCATTGGTGCTGTTTTATTTAAGTGCATTGATTCCACTAACAGGTGCAGCACTTTTTGCAAGTAAAGCACTTGTGCTTATTGGTTTTATGGCCATTGGTTTTATAAATGAACGAAAGGCTTATATTCAATAGTATTTCTTATATGCTTATTAAAATAATCAATACCTCCACCAATTCTCTTCCTGCTTACGAAACAGCCTTTGCTGCGGGCATGGATTTAAAAGCTTTTATAGCAGAACCCATTGTGTTAAAGCCAATGGAACGGGCACTGATTCCAACGGGTTTATTCATGGAGTTACCTATTGGCTTTGAGGCACAAGTAAGGCCACGCAGCGGACTGGCTTTTAAACATGGAATTACCGTACTCAATAGCCCCGGAACCATTGATGCTGATTACCGTGGCGAAATAAAAGTACTTTTGGTAAATTTAGGTACCGAACATTTTACCGTTCAAAACGGGGAGCGCATAGCGCAAATGGTTATAGCCAAGCACGAAACCGCTCAATGGGAACAAGTAACAGAACTAAGCAGCACCAATAGAGGTGCTGGTGGTTATGGAAGTACTGGTAAATAACTAGTTATAAAACAAACAAGCCTGTGAAACCCATTGAATATCGTTTTGATTCATTTATGATTACTACCGATGCTGGCAAAATGGATATTGCTGCCATTCACGATTATTTGTGCAATCATTCCAGTTGGAGCTATGGTATTCCTAAAGAAAAAGTAGAAGCGGCTATTCAAAACTCGCTGAATTTTGGTCTTTTTTACCAAGAAAAGCAAATTGGCTTTGCCAGGGTTATATCTGACTTTGCTACCATAGCTTACTTGGGAGATATTTATATTTTAGAAGCATTTAGAGGACAGGGATTGTCAAAAAAACTAATGGCATGTATTATGGAACATCCACATTTACAGGAACTGAGACGCTGGATTTTAGTAACATCTACTGCTGATTGGTTATATGAAAAATATGGTTTTACCAAACTAGCAAAGCCTGATAACTATATGGAGCTTTACAATAATGCTATATATAAGTAGTTTCCCCATAAAAGGTATTACTGTGCTTTTCTCTTTCTTTTTCCATAGATGAAAAAGAAGCAAAAAATCTAGGCAAAAAGATGCTTCCACGCACAGGGCTTCGGCTGGCTCGCCTTTTTGCCGACCTCACGCACACCGTTAATGGCATCTTTATCCAAACACATTTTGCCTTTGATTTTTTAGATAACTGGCAAACGTGATTGAAAAATTTTAAAAATTTGCCAGTTAGTTTTGACTTTCGTGTCTTTTTGAACAACAAGCAACAAATATATTTTTAAATATATACCTCCCAATTATTTACACCAATGGTTTTGATTTTATTCATTTAAAAAGCACATTTGTTATCTATCTAAAACAAATATGCGTAAAATTTCCCTCATTACCATTGCTTGCATACTGCTTTCAGCCTGTGCAACAAAAAAGAAACCAACAGCCGCAGAAACGGCTGCAATGCCCAAACCAAGTGGCATTGCCAGTAAAATAAAACCTTGTATTAAAAAGGACGGCTTATTTCCTTTATACCAAGATACCGTTACAGGCAATGTATTTATGCTCATCAAAAAAGAGCAATTAGATAAAGAATACATCTACTTTTCATACACGGTAGATGGCGTAGTGGCAGCAGGGCATTTTAGAGGGAGTTTCCGCGATAACAAAGTATTTACCATTAAGCGTTATTTTGATAAAATAGAATTTGTGGTACAAAACACTGGCTATTATTTCGACCCAAACAACCCCATTAGCAAATCGGCCAAGGCCAATATAAGCCAAGCCATATTGGTAAACCAAAAAATAGTAGCTGAAGACACCAAAAAAGGAGAAATATTGCTCGATGCCAGTGCCATATTCTTAAACGAAAACATGAGCCAAGTAAAACCATCGCCTTTTTTTGGCTTGCCTCCTGGTATGCAAATGTTTTCATTGGGCGGTTTAAGCAGGGAAAAAACCAAATTTACCAGCCTTAAAAACTACGAGAAAAATACCGACATCATTGTAGAATATGTATATGACAACCCCATGCCAACCGTGGGTGGTGGCAAAGAGGTAACCGATGAGCGTGCCGTAAGCATATTTTTACAACACTCCTTAATTGAAGCACCCAAAAACACTTTTAAACCCCGTGCTGACGACCCTAGAGTTGGTTATTTTGGCGAAGAGGTAGAAGACATGACCAGCACCCAATCCATTGCCTACAAAGACAGAATTCACCGCTGGCACTTGGTAAAAAAAGACAGCAATGCTGCTTTGTCTGAGCCAGTAGAGCCAATAGTATGGTGGATAGAAAATACCACGCCTTTGGAATTTAGAAGCACCATAAAAGAAGCAGGCGAAAAATGGAACTTGGCTTTTGAAACGGCAGGCTTTAAAAATGCGGTAGTTGTAAAAGAGCAACCCGATACCGCTACTTGGGATGCAGGCGATATCCGTTACAATGTATTGCGTTGGACTTCCTCTCCACAACCGCCTTTTGGTGGATATGGGCCAAGCTTTGTAGATCCAAGAACAGGACAAATTTTGGGGGCAGATATTATGTTGGAGTACATTTTTGTAACCAACCGTTTGCGCCAAGAAGAATTGTTTGATGCCAATACAGGAGCTTTCCAAAAACCCAATAACCCACATAAACATACCTTTTGCGATGCCAGCCACCAATTGCACCAAACTTCCCTATTTGGCTTAAATGCATTGCAAGCGCAAGGCTTAAGCGATGTGGAAAAGCGCGAATACATTAAACAATCGCTGTACTATTTGGTACTACACGAAATGGGACATACCATGGGCTTAAACCACAATATGAAGGCCAGCCAAATGCTAAAACCCAACCAGCTAAACGACAAAAACATAACCCGTAAAATAGGTTTAACAGCCTCTGTAATGGATTATCCTGCGGTAAATGTGGCTTTAGACAAAAGCAAACAAGGCGACTATTTTACCACCCGCCCAGGGCCTTACGACCTTTGGGCTATAGAATTTGCTACTCTACTGCATTAAATGACGAACAAAAGGAAAAAGAACGCTTGGAAAAAATATTGTCGCGCTCGGCTGATACCCTACTTATATTTGGCAATGACGCGGATGACATGCGTGGTTTTAGCAGTGGTATAGACCCACGTGTAAACGTTAACGATATGAGTGGCGATGCCATCACTTTTGGTACCGACCGAATAAAACTAGCCAACCAGCTTTTTACCAAGCTAAAAGACAAATACTCCAAGCCTGGCAACAGTTACCACGAACTGCGACAAGCGTACAATATTGCCCAATCTGAATATTTTAACCAAGTAAATGTAATAGCCCGCTATGTGGGCGGTATATATGTTGACAGAAGCTTTATAGGCCAAGCCGGTGCTACCAAACCGCTTATTCCGGTTGACTACAAAGAGCAAAAGCGTGCCATGGAAACCCTGAGCAAATATGCTTTTGCGCCCGATGCCTTTACCGTACAGGCCGATTTGTACAACTACCTACAAATACAACGCAGGGGCTTTAACTTTTTTGGCAGCAACGAAGACCCCAAAATACACAGCCGCATATTGGGCTACCAAAATATGCTCATGATGCACCTATTGAACCCCACAACGCTCAAACGCTTAACCGACTCTAAACTATATGGAAACAAATATTCCGTATTGGAAATGATGAACGACTTAACCAAAGCGTGTTTTGCGGCAGATGCCAGCAACCCCAATACTTTCCGCCAAAACTTACAAAATGCTTATACCGAAACATTGATTGCCTTGTTTAAATCCGGCCGATTTGATGCCATAGCACAAGCGGCAGCCTTAGCGCAGCTTAAACAGATTTTAAGCACCTGCAAAGGCGGAAGCACCGAAGAAGCCAAAGCGCATTTTGCCAACTTAAAACTTAAAATAGACCAAGCTTTAAGCAATAAATAGCCCTTTTCTATGCTTATTGCACAAAAGGCTGCCTCACAAGGGCAGCCTTTTTGGTATAAAAACGGGTAAACAATACCAAAAAGAGTGTTTTCCCGACATTTTACCCAACAACCCTATTCCCTTAAACTACTATCACTATGTTTGATAAATACAAAACTGACAAAAACCATCGTTCTCACCTCAATTTTAGACTAAACAATGGGAAATTCTCTAAATCCGATTTACTTATTACCTGTGAACAAACACCATGAGCAAAAGCTTTCAACCAAACTTTGCCCTCTTCTGATATAAATGATTCCAATAAAATTTGACGATAAGGTTTAGGTACCGTAATTCTATAAATACAATCACTATTAACAACTCTTCCCGATTTTACCATCGCCACTCTTCCAACTATTCTTTTACCGACACGACACATTAAGATATCGCCTGATTTTGCAGAATAATCTTGATACTTTAAGGCAACTGGCCTTTTAAAGCAAATATTAACATCATTTTCTTTGAAATGAACAGAATGGAAAAACGGAAGGTTCA
>JANMIV010000099.1:0-12740 GCA_031375995.1 Bacteroidota bacterium | reverse complement strand
GTGTAATATGTGCTTTGCTACCCAAAAGCAGTGAGCCTACAGGTGCACCTAAACCTTTGCTTAAGCAAATGGAAATGGTATCAAATAGTTCGCCATACTGTTTGGCAGTTTCTCCTTTGGCTACCAAGGCATTGAATAGCCTGGCTCCATCTAAGTGCAGGGCTAAACCTTTGGCTGTGCACAGGGCTTTTATCTTTTTTATTTCATTCAAATCCCAGCAAGCACCGCCTCCTTTATTTACTGTATTTTCAATACATACCAGTTTTGATATAGGAAAATGTATATTATGTGCATCGTTAATATTTTCCGCCACCTGTTCCGCGGTAAATCTACCTAAGTCTCCTTCTAATAATTTAACAGAGCATGCGGAGTTAAAAGCTATACCGCCCCCTTCGTATAAATATACGTGTGCTAGTTTATCGCATATTACCTCATTGCCTGCTTGGGTATGCAGTTTGATGGCTATTTGGTTGGTCATAGTGCCGCTTGAGCAAAACAAAGCTGCTTCCATGCCAAATAGTTCGGCTGCGTATTGTTGCAATTCGTTTACAGTAGGGTCTTCGCCAAATACATCATCGCCCACTTGGGCGTGCATCATGGCATCTAGCATGGCTGGGCTAGGTGTAGTTACCGTATCGCTTCTTAAATCAATCATGTTTCAAAGTGAATAATCTGTCAAAACTAATTATTTAATCTTAATTATTCATGTATTTTGGCAGCATGATATTTGGAGAAAAACTATGCTATCAAACTTGCGAAATAGCCAAACAAGCAGGTTTATTTATAATGCAAGAGCGCAAAGCCTTTAGAGCCGATGCAGTAGAGGTAAAAACTTTTAACCAACTGGTAAGCTACGTAGATAAAACAGCCGAGGAAATGCTGGTAAATGCCTTGCAAAAAATACTGCCTGAGGCAGGTTTTATAACCGAGGAAGCTACCATAGCTACTGAGCAAAAAGAACTGATGTGGATTATAGATCCACTGGATGGCACTACCAATTTTATACATAACTTACCCGTATTTAGTGTAAGTATAGGTTTAATGCAAAATAATGAATTGGTAATGGGTGTGGTATATGAGTGCAATAGAGACGAAATGTTTTATGCTTGGCAAGGGGGTAAAGCATTTTTAAATAAGGAGGCTATTTACGTAAAAAACAATGCGGAACTCAGTAAATCATTACTGGCAACAGGCTTTCCGTATTATGATTTTGAGGTAATGGAAAACTATTTAGCTGCTTTGCGCCATTTAATGGTAAATACACAAGGCATGAGGCGTATGGGCAGTGCTGCTGTAGATTTGGCTTATACAGCTTGCGGACGTTTTGATGGTTTTTTTGAATATGGTTTACACCCATGGGATGTAGCAGGAGGGGCTTTTATAGTGCAACAAGCTGGCGGTAAATTAAGTACTTTTGAAGGCAGTGGAAATTATGTATTCGATAAAACTTTAATTGCAGCCTCCAGCGCACTTTATCCAGCATTTTACCAAGTAATAAAAAAACATTTTTAGTATGGAACCTATTATCAGTTTAAAAAACGTACACAAAAATTATGGCGAAAAGCAAGTGCTTACGGGCATTGATTTAACCATTTATCCTGGGCAAGTAATTGGCTATATTGGCCCCAATGGAGCGGGTAAAAGTACTACCGTTAAAATTCTGTGTGGTTTAATCAGCGATTTTGAAGGGGAAGTAATGGTAAATGGCATGGATATAAGAACCAATGCCTTGGCTATTAAGCAAAAAATAGGCTATATACCTGAGTTGGCAGAGCTTTACGATGTACTGACACCCATAGAGTTTTTAACCTTTATGGCCGATTTGTATGGTATAGATTTAAATATAGCGCAAGAGCGCATGACCAAAATGTTGAGTGCTTTTGGTTTGGAAAATAGCATGTACCAGCGCATGGATACTTTTAGCAAAGGCATGCGCCAAAAAGTATTGATTATTTCGGGTCTATTGCACAACCCAGATATTATTATTTTAGATGAACCTTTGAGTGGCTTAGATGCCAATAGCGTAATCATAGTAAAAGAACTCATTAGTAAATTGGCCAAAGAGGGGAAAACCATTTTTTACAGTAGCCACATGATGGATGTAGTAGAAAAAGTAAGTGATAGAATAGTGCTGATTAACAATGGTAAAGTAATAGCCGATGGTTCGTTTGAAGAGTTGAAACAACAACTAGGCGACCAAAGTTTGGAAAAAATATTCTCCCAACTTACGCATACCGAAGGCAGTGGCAATGAGTCGGATAGAATGATGGATGCTTTTAACTAAATTGTATAGCCATGAATATACTCGATAAATTTTTGCTCATGCTTATTTTACTTCCAAGCCGGTTTTACGAAACCATGGGAGTAGATACCAAACAGCTCAAAGCCATTTTAGTAGCTAAACTCACCATAGGCAACAGAACACCAAGCGGTTTCAGGGGTTTTAAATCGGCCAAAGCCGCCAAACCTTCCAAATTTCAAAGCGTTGGCAAAGCCATTGCTGCCATATTTATGGGTTTTCTGTTTGTGTTTGCGCTTTTTATAGGGGTTGATTATGTTACTAAACTTACTTTTTACTTTTCTTTTTATATTTTCTTTCTAGCATCCATGCTGGTAGCCGATTTTACTACTGTTTTGTTTGATGTAAGAGACAATGCCATTATACTCCCTAAGCCTGTAAACGACCGTACTTTTGTAATGGCCAGATTGCTCCATATAATCCTATTTGTGGCCAAAGTAGTTATTCCACTTACCTTAATTAGCAATATTTGGATAGCTTATGTCACTGGTTTTTGGGGTTTATTAGTATTTATAGCACTCATTGTATTGGCTACCTTATTTACCATATTTTTAATCAATGCTGTTTATATTTTGGTATTGAAAATAACCACTCCACAGCGGTTTAAAAATATCATCTCCTATTTTCAAATTGTATTTGCCATCACTATTTATGGTGCTTACCAACTTATACCTCGCTTAGTAGATACCTCTTTTGTAACGCAATTAAGTTTGGCAGATTCTTATTGGGCTATGTTAGCTCCACCTTATTGGTTTGGAGGTGCTTGGGAATATCTGCACTTGTTAAATGGCAATATCAAGTTTTTGTTTTGTTTATTATTGGCTGTAACCATTCCTTTCATCAGTATATATGTAGTTATCAAATTTTTTGCTCCTTCCTTTAACCAAAAATTAGCCATGATAGGCAATACCGCAGAGGATGTTCCTGTTTTAAAAACCCATAAGAGTGCTAAAGCAAATAAAAAGACCTATTCAGAATGGTTAAGCCGTTTATTGGTAAAACCGGGTGCTGAAAGAATGGCGTTTTTGCATACTTGGAAAATGACTGCCCGCAGCCGCGATTTTAAAATGGTTATTTATCCTTCCTTGGGTTATTTGCTAGTATATGCCGTACTTATTTTCATGCGCAAAGGTAATTCGGCTAATGAGTCTTTCTTTCCCGATCCCAATTCCTTTATATACATATTTATCGTTTACATCTGCAATTTTGTATTGATAACCGTGCTGTCTCAATTAAAAGTATCAGACCAATATAAAGCCGCTTGGATATACTATGCCGCACCTATCGAGAAACCAGGTTCCATAATTTTGGGAGCTGTAAAGTCTATTTTGGCCAAATTTTACCTACCAGTGGCTTTTGTTTTAACAGGAAGTGCCTATTTGTTTTTAGGCACCAGTGCATTGCCCAATTTTATATTGGGTATATGCAATCAACTGCTTATTATACTTATTATCACCTATATTTCTTTCCATAGTTTGCCTTTTTCTGTTCCAGCAGCTCAAAAAGGAAAAGGAAGCAATTTTATTAAAAGCCTTTTTAGTATGCTTATACCTATAACCATAGCCCTTTTGCACTATGCCATCAGAACCTATTGGCCTATAGTTTTATTGCTTACGCTATTATCGGGCATTGCCATTTGGATGATGCTTGATTCCATTAAAAACAAGGAATGGAGTAGTATAAAGTAAAAATCCATTGGTTAAGTAACGGATAAAGGCTAAACTTGCAACTCTTATGAGTATAGAAAATAGTGTACTTTTAAAGGCGTATAAACTCATGTGTACTGCACGAGCCATGGCCGATATTTATGATGCCAATCGTACTATTACCAAATACGTTCATTCCACCAGTAAAGGGCATGAAGCCGTGCAATTGGCATTGGCATTTCAGCTCCAAGCATTTGATTTTGTTTCGCCTTATTACCGCGATGAAAGTTTGTTATTGGGTATGGGTTTAACCCCTTATGAATTAATGTTGCAATTATTGGCCAAAGCCGATGATCCATTTTCGGGAGGTAGAACCTATTATTCGCACCCTTCATTGCGCAGGGAAGGCATTCCTGTAATGCCACACCAAAGCAGTGCAACAGGCATGCAAGCCATTCCGGCAACTGGCATGGCGCATGGGGTAGCTTATAAAGAAAGCCAAGGTTTAAACAATCCCAATGAGAAACCTGTAGTGGTTTGTAGCTTGGGCGATGGTTCCGTAACCGAGGGCGAAATAGCCGAAGCATTGCAAATGGCGGTATTGAAAAAACTACCTATTATTTATTTTGTTCAAGACAATGATTGGGGAATTAGCGCCAGTGGCGATGAAATGCGCGCCATGGATGCCTATGAATATGCAGCAGGATTTAAAGGCCTAGAAAGACGCAGGGTAGATGGAAGTGATTTTATGGCTTCCTACCAAGCTATTAAAGAAAGTTTGGCCTATGTAAGGGTACATCGCTCTCCTTTATTATTGCATGCAAAAGTACCCTTGTTGGGTCATCACACTTCGGGTGTGCGCAAGGAATGGTATAGAACGGATGAGGATATGACCAAACATACCGCTGACGATCCATTTATTAAACTCAAAAATTATTTACTAGACAATAATATAGCTACCGAACAGGAAACGGAAACCATAAACCAAGAAGCACTTGCTTATGTAGCAACGCAGTTTGACAATGCTGTAAAAGCTCCTGAACCAAGTCTTGATTCTTTAGAAAACCATGTATTTGCTCCTTCAAAAGCAAGCGAAGAGGTTGGGAATAGAACACCAGAAGGCAAAGAACCTAGTGTAATGGTTGATGCGGCTTTACATGCCGTTGATGAAATAATGCGCAAGCACAAAGAAGCTATTTTTTATGGTCAGGATGTAGGAGCCAGATTAGGCGGAGTATTCCGCGAAGCAGCTACTTTGGCCGCAAAATATGGCGATGACCGTGTATTTAATACGCCCATTCAAGAGGCATATATTGTAGGTTCTACCGTAGGTATGAGTGCTGTGGGCGTAAAACCCATTGTAGAAATTCAGTTTGCCGATTATATATGGAGTGGCGTAAATCAATTGGTTTGCGAAATTACCAAATCAAGCTACCTTACTATGGGCAAGTTTCCAGTGGGTTGCGTTATCAGAATTCCTATAGGTGCGTATGGTGGAGGAGGTCCTTACCACAGTGGTAGTATTGAGTCAACCTTGCTTACACTAAAAGGTATAAAAATAGCATACCCTAGCAATGCAGCCGATATGAAAGGCTTAATGAAAGCCGCTTACTACGATGGAAATCCTTGTATAATGCTAGAGCATAAAGGTTTGTATTGGAGTAAAAACCCTGGAACAGAATTGGCCCGTTGCATAGAGCCAGACGAAGATTATATATTGCCATTTGGCAAAGCCAATATAGTACAACATGCCAGCGAAGAAGCTATTGAAAATGGAGAAAGCTGTACCATTATTACTTGGGGAATGGGTGTGTATTGGAGTTTAACAGCATCAAAACAATTTGCTGGCAGGGTGGAAATAGTAGATTTACGCTCTCTGCAACCGCTTGATGAGGCTACTATTATGGCAAGTGTTGCCAACCATGGTAAATGCTTGGTGGTAACGGAAGAGCCTTTATTGAATTCGTTTGCCGAAAGTTTGGCAGCACGTATTATGCAAAATTGCTTTACCCAATTAGATGCTCCCGTAATGACTATTGGAGCTAAAAACTTACCTGCCGTTCCTTTAAACATGGGCTTGGAAGCAGCAATGCTTCCCAATGCTGATAAAGTAGCCATTAAACTGACAGAACTATTAAACTACTAATAAAATGGCGCTCATTTTATGCATAGAAACCGCAACCGATATTTGCTCTGTAGCTATTGCTAATAATGGCCATATTATAAGTTCCATGCAAGATGCCGTAGGCAATAACCACGCTTCCAGATTGCATATGTTGGTAGCAGAAGCATTGCTAAAAGTAGATATGCCTCTGCATAAATTGGATGCCATTGCAGTAAGCAAAGGCCCTGGCAGTTATACTGGTTTGCGTATTGGAGTGTCTGCCGCCAAAGGATATTGCTATGCTATGCAAATCCCTTTTATTGCCATCAACACCTTGCAAAGTTTAGCCAATGGTTATTTAATGAACAATCCTAATTATGAGGGTCTTATTTGCCCTATGATAGATGCGCGCAGAATGGAAGTTTATTGTGCTTTATACAATAATCAACTAGAAGAAGTATTGCCTACACAGGCTAAAATTATAGACGAAAATTCATTTAGAGAAGAATTAAGCACTCGTTCCATTGTATTTATTGGAAATGGAGCTGCTAAATGCAAAGGAGTTTTTGAAAGCCCGAATGCGGTATTCGAAACAAATTATGTATGTAATTCTCTTTATCTATCAAGCATTGCACAACACGCTTTTGAACAAAAGCAATTTGAAGATGTAGCTTATTTTGAGCCTTTTTACCTCAAAGACTTTATAGGCACGGTGGCTAAAAAAAGGTTATAAATTCCCTTTTTATTTGCCAAAGGCGGCTTTCCCATCATCTAAAAATTGTATAAAAGCAGCTTCATCGGTATCGTAAAAACGCGAACCTGAAAGGGGTTTCTCATTGCCGTCAATAATTACATATTGTGGTTGAGCAGAGAAATTGTACTTCGTTATTTGTAAATCTTGGTTTTGTGCACCAATGGTCTTTTTTACCTTCCCATCTCTAGCAGAAGTGTACCATTCGTTTTCAGGCAGTTCTTTGCGTTCATCCGCATACAGCGATACAATAATGAAATCGTTTTGTAAACGTTTAAGTACCTCTGGTTTTGCCCATACGTACTCTTCCATTTTTCTACAATTCACACAGGCATGACCTGTAAAATCAACAAATATGGGTTTGCCAGTTTCTTTGGAAGCGGCCAATGCTTCTTTGTAATCAAAATAACCTTTTAAGCCATGCGGTAATTCTAAAAAATCAGCATGTTTTGCTTTAATAGCGGGTTGTGTGCTTGCCTCAGTGGTAGCGTGTCCAGCCCCTCCACCAATTATAAAATCTTGGGTACTCATAGGAGGCAATAAACCAGAAAGAGCTTTTAAAGGAGCACCAAATAAACCTGGAATCATATATACCCCGAAACAAAATGAAAGTACTGCTAAACCAAAACGAGGTACGCCAATAAATGGCAAATCGCTATCATGGCTAAATTTAAGTTTACCCAATAAATACATCCCCAACAAAAAGGCAATCACAATCCAAATGGTTAAATAAATTTCTCTGTCTAATATTCCCCAATGGTAAACCACATCAGCCGTAGATAAAAACTTAAAAGCAAAGGCAATTTCCACAAAACCTAGAACCACTTTTACAGAATTTAACCAACCGCCACTTTTAGGCAGGTTTTGTAACCAGCTTGGAAATACCGCAAACAAAGTAAAAGGCAATGCCAAACCAAATCCGAAGGAAGCCATACCCAATAACGGTTTTAAAAATTTGCCTCCTACAGCCTCTATAAGTAAGCTACCTACAACAGGGCCAGTGCAACTAAACGACACCAAAGCCAAAGTAAATGCCATAAAAAATATACCTGCAAAATTACCCATACTGCTTTTTGAATCTACTTTGTTTACAAAAGCATGGGGAAGGGTAATTTCAAACATGCCCAAAAAGGAAGCCGCAAAAACCAAAAAAATAATAAAGAATAAGATATTGGGTAACCAATGTGTACTGAGCCAATTGCCAAAATCAGGGCCTAAACCAAAAAAGGCAAATACCAAACCTAGGGAAGCATAAATAGCTACTATAGATAAACCAAAAGTAAACGCACGTCTAATTCCTTCTGCACGGCTTTGGCTCTTTTTAGTAAAAAAACTTACCGTCATGGGTAACATAGGAAATACGCAAGGGGTAATTACCGCAATCAATCCGCCCAAAAAGGCAATAATCAAAAAACTTAAAAAGCTTTCTTTTGGCTTTTCGGGACTTGTTATATTGGCAATAACGGCTGCTTTGGCAGGAGTATCTAATTTATCCGTTACTTTTTCATTGTTTGTGTTTGAAGCTACTACTTCAGTTGGAGTACTCGTTTTCTCTTCAGTTACGGTGGTAGTATTTTCTACTGGTATTTCAGCAGCAGCAGTTACTTGTAATCCTTTTAACTCATAAGTTTGCTCATAAGGAGGCATACACATGCCAGTAACTTCGGAGCATTCTTGAAAATAAATGCCCACTTTTATTTTAGGTGTAGTAGAAAGTAATTTTACTTTTTGTGTAAATTTAGCAGTGCCCTTCATTACACTTACCGTGCCTTTCCAAACCTCTTCGTAATGCTTATGGCTTCCTATGGCTTTGGTTTTACCTACTAGCGCATAGCCAGCATTCTTTTCCCAAGTAAATTCAGCCGCAATGGGCCCCAAATTAGGGTCAAAGTCATTGCTATACATATACCAGTCTTTTTGAATTACACTGGTTAAAGTAATTTCTATTTCATCACCTACTTTAGCACTTGTTTTATTGCTGCTTATTTTCCAAACAGGGTCTGTTTTAAGTTGTGCCAATAAGGTATTGGATTGCAAACCGAAGTATAAGACTGCTAAAAACAAAAACTTAACTATTTTCATATCATTTTACTTTTTGAGTGAAAGGCAAATGTATAAGTATTTTGTAAAACACAAGTATGAATAAATGCTTAAAAGTAAGTTGCATTACATTTTCGTATAATTTGCTAAACAGAACAGGCCAAATGTGAGGAAAGCGTGCTTTAACCAATTAGTTAATAATTAGCCAAGTATTATTTTTGTTGATTGCGAAAATTGAATACCATGAGAATAACCTACTTACTTATACTTTGCATCTTTAGCCTTGTTAGCTCCGCTCAAACGGAAGTAAAAACCAAACTAAGCGTAGAACAATATATAGAAAAATATGCACCCATAGCCATTGATGAAATGTATAGAAGCCATATTCCTGCCAGTATTACATTGGCACAAGGAATTTTAGAAAGTGGCAATGGAAACAGCCGTTTATCAGTGGAGGCAAACAACCATTTTGGTATAAAATGTAAAAATAGCTGGACAGGAAAAACCATTTTTGAGGATGATGACGCCCCGCAAGAATGTTTTAGAAAATACGATGCTGCCATTGATAGTTACCGTGATCACTCTGATTTTTTGATGAATAATAAACGCTATGCCTTTTTGTTTGACTTGGATAGCAAAGACTACAAAGCTTGGGCATTTGGACTAAAAAAGGCGGGTTATGCTACCAATCCGCAATATCCAGAATTGCTTATTTCTTTTATTCAAAAACACAGTTTATTTAAGTACGATGGCACTAAAATAAGTGAGGAAGAGCAAAAGGAACTGAACGAGCAAAAGGCCGAAATAGTAAAACAATATGGCAAAGAATTTACCATTAATGAAGTGCCTGCAATTACTGCCAAAGCCAATGAGAGTTTTGCGCAAATAGCTTTAAACTACGACATAAAAGTGTTTAACATATACAAATACAACGACTTACAGAAAGATGATGAGTGCCATGAAGGAGATACCATATTCCTAAAACACAAGAAAAACAAAACTTTTGCAGAAACATGTACTTTTGGTAAAGGCGATAAAATGCATACCCTTTCACAACGCTTTGGTATAAAGCTAGAAAAACTGCTTGAAAGGAATAATTTACTCCTTAACCAACAACCCGAAGTAGGACAAGTAATATACTTAAACAGCAAAAGACCCAACCAATTGGTATTGGCCGATACAGCTATACAACGCGATGTAGTGAAAATAGTGGAGACAACTGGAACAGCCAATGAAGTAAAAATAGATACGGTAGTAATGAACGAGAAAGTATATGAAGACCCTGCTAAAAACATTGCCACCATGTTTCCAAAAGATGAAAACACCTTGAGCTATTTTGATACATTGGAAGAGAAAAAGGCAGAACTATCGTTTTTTCATACCGTGCAAGGTGGGGAAACACTATACAGTATTGCCAAAAAATACAATATAAAAGTAGATGCTTTACAATTTCTGAATGCCCTAAAAACCAATAATATAGAAATTGGTCAGAAACTTATTGTAAACCCTAATTTGCCAACGGCAGACACCAAAGAACCTCAGCCTGTTCCTGGTTATCATATAGTTAGACATGGAGAAACCTTGTTTTCTATTGCCAAAATGTACAATGTATCAGTTAGTGATTTAAAGGCAATTAATACGCTGTCAACCAATGATATAAGAATTGACCAGCAGCTTAACATTGTTCCTGTAAAGACAGAAAAGCCTGTTAGTCAAAGTTCAACAGAATATTTTTACCATATAGTACAAAAGGGAGAGACTCTTTTTGGTATCAGTCGGAAATACAATGTTTCTATTGATGAAATCAAAAAACTAAACCCCATCAACTTGGAACAAATTAAATTAGGTTCTAAAATAAGGGTTCGGTAAAAAAATATTTTTCTGCTACTTGCAACCAATATTCATTTGATTAAGTCAAGCAAATTATTAATATTGTAATCCGAAAATAAAATTATTGAATCATGAATAAGATATACTTGTCATTAATTGCTTTATTTATTGCCTTTTCAGGCAAAGCTCAAATTTCCTATGGGTTTGATTACCCAAAAGCTTTTGAGAGTTTTAGTAGCAGAGATACCGATGCATATGTAACTATAGCATTGTATAACGCAAACAGGGATAGTACTATAGTTCCTTACTCAGCTATTTTATCTGTTGATGATAACTCAAGTACTGCTAAAAACAATACACACTTTAACATGCCTGGGCAACAAAAAATAGAGTTTAAACCAGGGCAGTTAGATTTTAGAAATATCATTAAAGTACCACTTAAACCCGTTCCTGATAATGTATTTTTTGGTACAAGGTCTTTTAAATTGAACTTGACCACGCTTGTAGGATTTACTGCTGCTAATTTAATAGGAGGGTTTAGTGAAATTGTAGTTGTTTTAGATTATGATGGCAGCAAAATAGGTATTCCTAGAGTAAGTAAAGACAGCTATGTATTGTATCCTAATCCTGTAAAAGATGTTATTACTGTTGAGGGTGTTGATTGCAAAAATACAGGTGTTTTTGATGTAATGGGCAAAATGGTATTGAATCCAGTTGCCATTAACAATAAAATAAATATTGATGAACTTACACCAGGCATTTATATGTTGAAGATAGTTACAGATAAAGGCTTAATTACCCACAAAATTATAAAAGAATAATATTTCTATATAATACAATATTTAAAAGGCTTCAAAATTCAATTTTGAAGCCTTTTTTGTTTTGCTGTTTTCAAAGGTAGAATTCAGCACACAGTGTTTTGTACCAATTTGTTTGAGTACCATCTTCCTCATATATGGTGTATTCTTTTATAGGAAGTGTTTTAGCTTGTTTTCCAACGGCCATAACTACTCTATTATAGGGTTTGCTTGGTTTAGGTTTAATATGGATTTCTTTATGTAAGAAAAACCCATGTTGCAAAGCCAGTTCCAGCCAAATTTTTGATTCTTTGGTAGGTAAAATCACACTTAAACTACCCTCATCTGTTAGCAAAGAAAAGGCTTGTTGCAGAAAAACGCTAAAAGGCAAAGAAGCATCATGTCTGGCATTTGCCCTTTCTTTGTCTTGTATGCTATAATTACTTTTGCTAATAAAATAGGGAGGATTACTGATTATTAAATCATATTGCTTTACTGGCTCAAAAGTTTGTAATGCTTGGTGATAAATATGTATCTGGGTATTAAATTTTGATTTTTTTACATTGTCCGTTGCCTGTAAAAAGGCCTGTTCTTCTATTTCAATGGCATCTACCAATAAATGGTTATTTTTTTGAGCCAACATAAGCGCTATAATGCCTGTTCCAGTGCCCACATCTAGGGCAACTTTACTAGCACTTACATCTGTTAAGCAAGCCAATAATACACTGTCTGTTCCCACTTTCATGGCACAGTTATTTTGTTGTATCAGAAATTGCTTGAATTGAAAGTAATTGTTTCCCATTACTATGTTTTGTCCTTGCAAATATACAAAAGCACTTTAGAAGTGCTGAGTGCAGAATGAGTAAAAGGGTAAAGTAAGCGGATGTAAGATTTATTACCGTTGAACTTTTTCTTTATTGCGCGGAATGCGGAATGCCAAAAATGCGAAGTAAGTAAAATATCATTTCGCATTTTTGTTCACCCCGCACTTTTGCTCATTCCGCATTTTCTCCTAATGAATCACACTCATGCTTTTGGTTTGTTTTACTGCTCCATCAAGCACTATAGAATAATAGTAAATGCCATTGGGCAATACTTGTCCATTTATTTCTATTTTATCAATGGGTCTATCTAGCTTTTTAACAAAAACGGCTTGCCCTAGCACATTGGTAATTTTTAATGCTGCTTGCTCAAAGTTTTCCCATATTTCGTAGGCTATAATGGTATTGTTGTCAAACGGATTAGGGTAATTGCTTAGGCTTAGTTGTTGGTT
>JANMIV010000038.1:0-1222 GCA_031375995.1 Bacteroidota bacterium | reverse complement strand
CTTCTGTTTCTCGGTTTGGCGAGGCTACCGAACCCGTATCCAAATGGTCACGACCAATTACAATTGGTCCTTTTACTTTTCCAGTTCTTACCAATTCATTAAAAGCCAAAGCAGCTTTTTCTCTATCACCTTGTCCTATCCAGCAAATGCGCGCTGGCAAACCTTGGAAAGCAATGCGTTCTTGTGCCATGTCTAACCAGCGGTGCAATGAGGTGTTTTCTGGAAACAAATCTTTCATTACTTGGTCGGTTACATAAATATCTTCTGGATCGCCACTTAAAGCTACCCAACGGAAAGGGCCTTTTCCTTCGCAGAAAAGTGGGCGTATATAAGCAGGCACAAAACCCGGGAATGAAAATGCATTTTCTACATGACGTTGGTCTTTGGCTTGTCCGCGTAAGTTATTGCCATAATCAAATACTATTGCACCACGGCTTTGCAGTTCAATCATCAATTTTACATGGTGTGCCATGGTATCCAACGATTTTTCAATGTATTTGTCTGGTTCCGTTTTACGCATGTGGTCGGCTACTTCCTCTGCTATTCCTTCTGGGTAGTAACCATTTAATGGGTCGTGTGCAGAGGTTTGATCCGTTAATAAATCGGGTACTATATTTCGCTCAATTAAGCGTTCCAATAAATCAATTACATTGCAAAGTACTCCAATAGAAAGGCGTTTACCTTCGGCTTTTGCTTTTAAAGCCATATCAATTGCTTGGTCTATATCACGGCTCATTACATCTAGGTAGCGGGTTTCAATGCGTTTTCTTATGCGCCATTCTACCATTTCAGCAGCCAAACAAACGCCATCGCACATGGTAACAGAAAGAGGTTGAGCTCCTCCCATACCACCTAAACCAGCAGTTACTGTTAAAGTGCCTTTTAAAGTACCAGCAAAATGTTGGCGAGCTGCTTCGGCAAATGTTTCGTAAGTGCCTTGCACTATGCCTTGCGAGCCAATATAAATCCAGCTTCCTGCTGTCATTTGTCCATACATCATAAGGCCTTTTTTGTCTAACTCATGAAAAGTTTCCCAATTGGCCCATTTGGGTACTAACATGGAGTTGGAGATTAATACCCTTGGGGCATCCTTATGCGTAGGTAAAATACCAACAGGTTTGCCACTCTGAATTAAAAGTGTTTCGTCATCTTCTAAATCTTGTAATGCTTTTACTATTAAATCAAAACTTTCCCAGTTACGGGCGGCTTTTCCTATTCCTCC
>JANMIV010000022.1:0-3861 GCA_031375995.1 Bacteroidota bacterium | reverse complement strand
GTCAGAAAATTTGTATGCCAAAGAATCGAAGTTTTCTCCTTTTAAAGCCCTTTTGCGTATATCAATTAACTTGTTATATGCTGCCAAAGTATCGGCAGGACTTGCATTTTCGTTGCAAAAAATCAATATATGACTACCATTAACCTCGGTTTTCATTCTTTCGTAAGCTTCTTTCATCAATGATTCACTTACTTTCTTATCTGTTAAATAAGGATTGGCTAATTGTTTTCTGTAACCAGCCAATTCGCTTTTAAAACCATTGTTGGTATCCAGTTGCATCAACTTGGCTTCTCTTACCTTTAATTTAAAATTGATATATAAATCTAAATATTCGCGTACATCCTTTTCAGTTGGCTTGTCTTTATTGGGTTTATTTTTGTAAAGCAAACGCTCAAACTCAGTTTTATAAACGGTATCTGATCCAAAGGTAAAGACAACAGGATTTGGTTTTGCAACTACTATTTCTTTAGGAGCACTAGTAGTTATTTTTTTGTTCTTTTGCGCAATAGTTTGCGTTGAAATACTTAAGCTTAGAATTGACAGCGTTAAAGATGCAATTTTCTTCATTTTGATTTGATATTCTTGTTTAAAAATTAGTTTATTATAAAAGGATTGCAAAAATATAAATTTTAAGCACGCTCACAAGTTTTATAATATTATATTAAAGCCATAAAAAACCCTAAAATAGAGGCACTTACACAAAAACAAAATAGAATGTAAAATTTATTTTTATTTTGTGAGCCGTGGAAATAACTGCAACCTGTTTACTTTTTTGCTTTGTTTGCTTGCAAATAACGCTACTTATTGCACTTATCAACTCCCGATTACGTAAAAGTAAATATTACTTAGATGAACAACTTCCCTTCATCTCTATTCTAATCCCAGCACGCAATGAATCAAACAATATACTGGCTTGCCTGCAATCAATAAACGCTTTAGATTACCCTTTAAATAAATTGGAAGTTTTGGTGGGCAATGATGACTCAACAGATGATACGGAAACACTTATTTTACAATTTATTGACAAAAAAACTCAATTTAAACTCATCAATATAAAAGAAAAACTGGGAAAAGCACACGCCAAAGCCAATGTTTTAGCCAACCTCATGCAGCAAAGTAAAGGCAGCATTGTATTTGTAACCGATGCTGATATTGCAGTAAAACCAAGCTGGATAAAAGCTCTTTTACCCCATTTTGAAGATTCAAAAATAGGCATTGTTTCTGGCAGCACCATTGTGCAATCCAATCATTTATTTGGTCAATTACAAGGCATGGATTGGCTTTACTTTTCAGGTTTATTGGTAGGTTTCGATTATTTGGGCTTAAAAAGCACTGCCGTTGGCAATAATATGGCTTTTACCCGCGAAGCTTATTGGGCAACAGGTGGATATGAAAATTTTGATTTTAGTGTAACAGAAGACTTTAAGCTATTTACAGAAATAAGAGCAAAAGGCTATGAAAGCATTAACTTAATGGAATACAGCAGTTTAAACACTTCAAAACCACAAAATACATTTTGGCAATTTTTACACCAACGCAAACGCTGGCTTATTGGCGCGCAGCAATTGCCCCTTATTTGGAAAGCCATTTTTGCACTATTTGCGTCCTTTTATCCTTTGTTGATTGTATTGGCCATTTTTAACTTAAAAAATGCACTCACGCTCTGGCTTTGTAAAATAGTACTGCAAACTGTAATACAATCTTTTTTAGCCATTAGAATAAAATATAAACTCCATTTGATGGCACTTATTTTATTCGAATTATATACTATATTCATTACGTTTAGTAATATTATTTTCTTTTTCCTACCCATTAAAATGGTTTGGAAACAACGCACCTATTAAATCTACAATATGTTATCCATTAAACAATTTACTTTCAACGATTTTTCTGAGAATACTTATATCCTTTTTGATGAAACCAAAGAGGCCATTATTATAGACCCTGGCTGTTACTATAAGCATGAAACAGATCAATTGCTTCAATTTATTGCAGAAAAAGAGCTCAAGCCTGTAAAACTGTTAAATACCCATTGCCATATAGACCATATTTTGGGCAACCACTTTGTAATGGATTATTTTAAACTTCCGCTGCATTTACACCAAGAAGAAATATTTACCTACAAGGATACCAAACGCTGGACCAGCATGTTCAATATGCCCGATTTGGAAATACCTGAAAACCTCATTTTCATTGACGAAACAAGAACCATAACTTTTGGAAACCAAACACTCCAATGCCTGTTTACACCTGGGCATTCCATAGCCAGTTTAACCTTTTATAGCTCAGCCGCCTCCTTAGCTATTGTAGGAGATGTAATTATGCAAAACAGCATAGGCCGCACCGACTTACCGGGTGGTAATTTCACCACTTTATTACAAAGTATTCAAACAAAAATATTTACCTTGCCAAGCGAAACAACACTATTCAGTGGACATGGTCCTAAAACAACTGTTAAGTGGGAAAAAGAAAACAATCCATTTTTAAAATAAAACACCATGATACAATATATAATAGTAGGTGCCATTTTTAGTATAGCCATATTCTATATTTTAAAATCGGCTAGAAAAGCGGTAAAAGCCAATAATTGTGGTGAAGGTAATTGCGGTTGTAAATAATTGTTTGCTTTAAAAATTTGTTTATTGCACCTGTTTACAACAAAACCTAAAACAAAGAATGAAATTAAACACCAATAAGTACGAAACTCTTTTAATAGTTAGGCCAGACGATATTGACATGAACAACCATGTACATAGCAGCAAATACATGGATTATGTGCTTTTTGCAAGGTTTGACCAAATGAACCGACATTACAAAATGGGTATGGAAGAGTTTATTTCCAATGGGTACAATTGGGTAATTAAAAGTACGCAAATAGAATTTAAACGCTCTTTGGTTTTGGGTGATACCTGCAAAATAATAACTTGGTTGGAAAGCATAGAAGGCAGTAGCTGCAAAGTATGTTTTCAAATACTAAAAGAAAACAACAAAGAAAGCTGCACAGGTCATTTTATCTACACCATGATTAATACCAAAACTGGAAAAGCCGAGCATGTACCAAATTGGGTTATTGAACGTTACCAACTATAAAATTATTCAATGAAATATATCCTGTATTTTGCCCTTATTGTTGTTTTAATAAACAGTTGCAGAAAAGATGATGAGTTTACCTCTTCACCCGTAACCTTAAATTTCAGTACCGACACCCTCAATTTCGACACCATATTTTCTTTACGAGATAGCGGAAAAATTGGTTTACCTAAATCTATTACCTTACAAGTAAAAGTAATAAACCCTAGCGAAAATGCGGTAAAAACCAATATAAGTTTAGAAGGAAACCAATATGGTGTATATAAACTAAATGCCGATGGATTGCCTGGCAATGGTATTTCGCAAAGTATAAATGATGTGGAGATAAGAGGAAAAGACAGTATTTATATTTTTGTACAAGCATACATTAACCAGAACAACCAAAACACGCCTTTTGTGGTGTACGATAAAATTTTATTCAATACCAACGGAAAATTACAAAATGTAAATTTGGTTTCATGGGGGCAAGATGCCCACTTTTTAAGAGACTCCGTTTTGGCTGAAAATACTACCATTACTTGGAATGACGATAAACCTTATGTAATATACAATTCCATATTGGTGCCTAGTACTTCTACTTTAAAACTAAATCCTGGTGTAAAAATATACAGCCATGTGGGTTCTAGTTTATTTGTAAATGGAACTTTAAATATAAATGGCAGTGCTGATAACCCAGTAGTATTGCAAGGTGATAGGCTAGATGACGACTACAAAGAAGTGGCAGGACAATGGCAGGGCATTCATTTATTATCGCAGAGTAAAGACAATATA
>JANMIV010000520.1:0-2254 GCA_031375995.1 Bacteroidota bacterium | reverse complement strand
GTTGGGCAGGCAGCAGTTGGTATTTTTTGCGCTACATGGATAATAAAAACACCAGCGAATTGGCCAGCAAAAAAGCCATTGATTACTGGCAACAAGTTGATTTGTACTTGGGTGGTAGCGAGCACGCCACAGGCCATTTGTTATACGTGCGTTTCTGGACCAAATTCCTATACGATTTAGGCTTAATTCCTTGCGATGAACCAGCCAAAAAGTTGATTAACCAAGGTATGATTACTGGAAACTCAGCAAAAATAATTGCAGATAAAGGTAAGAAAAGCACCTTTCGTGTTTTTATTAATGGAAAAAGCCATCAATTTCCCACAGATGATGGAAGTTCGAAACAGGCATTTTATTCTAAAGGTATGCTTGATGTTAACTCGAAAGAAGAATCAAGTCAATTTTATTTCAAAAATATACCAATAAATTGTATAAATGAAAGTGACAATTCTGTTGATATAAAAAAGCTGGTTAATTCGGGATTTGAAACTGAATTAGAAAAAGCAATATTTATGACTTCCACTGGCATTTTTATAAATGGTGAGTTTACGGAATATAAAAATATACCAAATGTTGTTACTAGGTTGGATTCAAATTCTACTCACTTAAATGACGAAAAGTTTATTTGTCAAAGAGAAATTGAAAAAATGTCGAAAAGATGGTACAATGTAGTAACTCCAGATGAAATTGTAGCCAACTATGGTGCCGATACTTTGCGTTTATACGAAATGTTTTTAGGGCCGTTGGAACAAAGTAAACCTTGGAATACCAATGGAATTGAAGGCGTACACCGTTTCTTGAAAAAACTATGGCGTTTGTTTTACCAAGACGGCAATAATATAGTTAGCCAAGAAGAACCAAGCAAAGCCGAACTCAAAACCCTGCACAAAACCATAAAAAAAGTAGCAGAAGATGTAGAGAATTTCTCATTCAATACCTCCGTATCTACCTTTATGATTGCCGTAAATGAGCTAAGCGACTTAAAATGCCACAAACACGCCATTCTGCAAGACCTATTAATTTGTATATCGCCTTACGCACCGCATATAGCCGAAGAACTATGGCAAAATGCCTTAGGCAATACCAGCAGTATTATCAATGCCGAATTCCCAAGCTTCAATGCCGATTACCTAATAGAAGACAGTTTCAGCTATCCTATTTCCATCAATGGTAAGCACCGTGCCAATATGGAATTTAGCCTACAAACAAGTGCTGCCGAAGTAGAAGCCGCGGTGCTCGCCAACGAAATAGTACAAAAATGGCTCGAAGGCAAAGCACCCAAAAAAGTCATCTTCGTCAAAGGCAAAATTGTTAATATAGTGATGTAAGTCAACTACCAATAACCAAAAATAGCTTGTTGCCACCCCTAAACAACAAGCTATGTTAAGCATCCTTTTTGCCCTTGTTGTGTCTCCTGACCAACAACCAAAAAGGGTAAATAAATCCCAATACTTGTTGGTGCCGCTTCGCTAAAACACACGACAAGGGCGGAAATCTCCAGCACTTTTTTGCCGTTGTTGCGTCTCCCGACCAACAACCCAAAAAACGCTATCCACTTTCAACTAAGAACTAAAAACTTAGTACTAAGTACTGCAAGGGAACTGTAAAGCCCAAAAACTTATTAGTGTCGCTTCGCTAAAACACACAACAAGGGCGGAAACGAAATATAGAGTTTTTTATATTAGGCAATGCACACTTATTCAGGTTTAATTCTTACAATTTTGTTATCCCGTAAAACAACCAATTCACTGTTTTTTGTTTTCTTAAATTCCAAAAGTTTTTTATACACTATTTCAAGTCCTTTTAGGATTTTATTGTTTTCTTCAATTTGAATTTCAATTGTTGTCATAGTAATTTTTTAAAAGGTTAAACTTTTCTTCATGCATAATATTTAACAAACCATCAATTTTTTTATCAGCTAATAGTTCATGTTTTCCTTCAGAATTGTCAAAAATTAAAGCTCCATCTACAATTGGAAGATAAATATCAAATAAATTTTCTATTCCTCGGCTGTATCTTCTTTCAATAACTTCTGGTTCAATGTTGTGTCCACCTTCTGAAACTCTACTTTTTACACGTTCTTTAGCTAACTCAATGTTTTGAAGCCAAAAAAATATCAATGTAACTCGGTATCCCTTTTCTTTCGCTTCTAAAATTTTGTTTTTGTAACTTCTTGTTGATAATGTCGTTTCAAATGCAAAGTTTTCGTTTTCAGAAAGTAACTCGTTGATTCTATTTAACATTATTCGTCCCGCTT
>JANMIV010000475.1:0-4223 GCA_031375995.1 Bacteroidota bacterium | reverse complement strand
CTCCTTCAAAGGTTAAATGCCGTAAATACTGATCTTGTGTTTGAAATTCGAGGGGAATTTCAAAATTGGGCAATAATACATCTCTTTTTAAATCGAGCGTTTCTATTTTACTTACTATTTCATTGGTATTATCAATGGCCTGAGGAATATCGCTGAAAAGCTGACTCATTTCGTCAGTAGTTTTAAAATAAAACTGATCGTTGGCAAATGCAAAGCGTCTGCCTTTCATACTTACATCATCGTCAGAAAAATCTTTGAGCGTAGGTGTACTTTGCAATGAACCCGTATTGATACACAATAAAATATCGTGTGCATTGGCATCTTGCTGATCTACATAATGAGAATCGTTGGAAGCTATTACCTTTACATTGTACTTGGCAGCAAACTTCATCAATACCTCATTTACTTCGTTCTGCTCTTTAATGTCGTGGCGTTGCATTTCTATATAGTAATCTTCGCCAAACAAATCAAGCCACCATTTAAATTCCTTTTCGCCTTCTGCCTCGCCCTTTTTAAGTATAGTTTGTGGAACCAAAGCACCCAGGCAACAAGTAGTGGCAATTAAACCAGTATGGTGTTTTAGTATAAGTTCTTTGTCTATTCGGGGGTATTTGCCATACATACCTTCCATGTAGCCCTTAGAACAAAGCTTGATTAAGTTCTTATACCCTTCGGCATTTTTTGCCAATAATAATTGGTGGTTGCGCCTATCTTTATCGTCTTTGGTAAATATTTTCTTGCTTCTATCTGGCACCACATAAAACTCGCAACCTACAATAGGCTTTACTTTAAGCGAACCATCATCATTTTTATATTTATGGGCTTCGGCCACAAACTGAAATGCACCAAACATATTGCCATGGTCTGTAATGGCCATAGCAGGCATATTATCACTTAATGCTTTTTTATATAAATTACCAATTTCCGCTGCTCCATCAAGCAAAGAAAACTGAGTATGAACGTGTAAATGAGAAAACTGCATTATTTATAAATAGTGGGCTAATTTAAGCGAAGATTTCGCCTTCAAATACATTGTTGAAAAAGAAAAAATAAACCGATTGATTCTATTCGAAGTGTTAAAAAGTTATCAACGTACCCCAAAAAAGAAAAATGGCTCTACGACTTAATAGGGAAAAACTCTTTTTTAGCGTGTCCAGTTATACAAAACACCTAGCGAAAGTATTTGAGAACGCTGCCAATCTTTATCTTGATCATAATCGTACAATACCACTGCTTGTATATTGGTATTGATGTATTTGTTTACTTTCATGGTTAGGTTTAAGTCGAAACGCTGAACTATAGCTCCTACTTTATCAAACCTGATATAATCCCAATTGGTAGCCGAACGGAATTTAAAATTGATATTGGGTAGAACGTCTTTATCGAAATTCATAACCGCCTGTAGAACAGCTTGATTTCTTATTTTATCGCCAGCATTATCCAAACCGTAAGCTTTTCTTTTTGACAAAGCATCGTCCAACACAAAAGTTTGGCGCAAAGTTCCTATACCCAAACGAGCCCAGAAATAGGTTACTGGCTTGTACTCAAATCCCAACGAAGAAGTAAGGTATGCTGGTGCCATAAACAAAGAAACCAGTGAGTCGCCACCATCGCTTTTTTTGCCATACAAGTATCCTTCTTGAAACTGTGTTTGAAAATTGCTTGAAATAAACAAATCCCAATGTTTGGCTATTTTTCTACCTGCTTTTATATCATAAAATATTCTGTCGGCATTTTTAGTGGTTTGCCTTCCGTTGTCTAAAAAACCCAATTGCAATTGCAAATCGCTATTAATACTCCATTTAGGACCTTGAAAAGTGCTGAGGGCATTTAAAAAACCACCATAAGAAATGGAATTGATACCCCCACCCTTCCAATTACTTGAAAAGGATGATTGGGTTATGTTTACTCCGGTTTGTACATTGTGCTTCCATTTTGGCTTTGGAACGCTGGCGGTGTCGGTTGGGGTTTGTGCTTTTGCATTTACACTTGCAATAGCCAATAGAATGAGTACTGTTTTTTTCATAGTATAAGGTTAAAGAATAGTTTAAAGAATACGTAATTTAAAATGTTGAGGAGTTTGTTCTTGTCTAAAAAAAACCAAGCCTATAAAAAACAAATCAACTGTTTGTAGTACTTGCGGATGCTGCTTTATTTCTTGCCAAGCTTTGCTCATACCTTTGCTCCAATATATATCATCAAATATAAATACGCCATTGTTATGTTGCAGAGGCAATGCCATTTTAAAATACTGCATGGTAGCTTCGTAGGTATGGTTGCCATCTACAAAAAATAAATCTATATTGTTATAGTTACTTATTACAGTTGGTAGCACATCGTTAAAATTACCCTCCACGCTGTTTATATATGGGTTTAACTGCAATGTATCAAATTGCTTTAGGGCTATTTGCCTAATGGCTGGAGCACCTTCTATGGTAGTATATTGACTATTTTCTGGCTTGGTATTTTCTGCTAAAGCAGATGCAATATAACTAGCAGTAATGCCCAGAGAAGTACCCAGTTCCACTACTTGTTTGCATTTATATTTGGCTACTATAAAATGAATAATCTGGGCAATGCGCTTAGGTTTTAAATGCGTTTTAGCTACAGCACTTACTTTTTTGCGAATAGATTTATTCAAAATATTGCTCCCAGCACCCAAATCGGTATAATTAATAACAGACTGATTTTGTTTGAGTTGATGCCTGCAAAGTTCTATTTTTTCAAAAACAGGCTTTTGAACCTGCTTTTTAATGGCTGTTTGGTACAAATCGAATACAAAGGGCGAGTGCAAAACATCAATAGGAGTGGCACTGATATAATGCCTAATGAAGTTTTTGATAAAATGCACACCCACGTCTGAAATTTTTTAGGCAAATGTAAAAATATACTAAAAAATCATTCAAACATTCCATTAACATATTAGTAAATGAGTAAATTATTTTTTTTATTTACATGAACAAAACTAAGCACTTTTCTGTATGCAAAAATTCATTTCCAAATCACCCAAACTGGCTATATTTACTTTGGTAGCACTATTTGTAAGTATTATATGGATAGTAAAGGCCAAGCCCCATGGCAAACGCAAAACCACCAACCCCGCTTTTGCTGCTTATATTTCTGCATTTAGCTCCAATGTAATTATGCGCAATGAGGCATTTGTGGTAAAATTAAATAAACCCATTGGCGATAGCGCAAGTGTACTAAGCAATAGCGATTTATTTGATATAAGCCCTTCGGTAAAGGGTAAAATAGAAATAACAGATGCTTACACAATCAGTTTTAAACCAGAAAAACCACTGCCACGCCATACAGAATTTACGGTAAAGTTTAATTTGGCAGCCATTATAAAAGACATTGCAGCAGATTTAAGCACCTTTGAATTTTACACCCAAACCATTCAACAAGCCTTTGAAGTGAGCAATACACACATGTATGCCACCGATGCGGTAAACTATAAATATGTAAATGCCAAAGGTACTTTGCTTAGTGCAGATTTTGAAGAGGAGCAACTAATAGAAGCATTGCTAACGGCTACAGTGGGCAAAACCACGTATAAATTAATTTGGCAGCACCATGCAGATGGCGTAACCCACGATTTTACCATAGATATATTGGAAAGAATCAATACCAACTATTGCTTAAAAATAGCCTATAATGGAAAAGCAATAGAAGCCAAAAACGAAGGTGTAGTAAAACTTGATATACCCAGCTTAAATGAATTTAAAGTACTGCAGGTAGAAGCACAAAATAAAGAAGAACAATTTATAAGTGTATTTTTTTCTGACCCCATTCAGCCCAACCAAGACTTAGCTGGACTATTGCGGGTAGATGACATGGCCGACTTGCGATTTAGCATATTTAACAACCAAATAAAAATATATGCTGACGCCCAATTTATTGGTATAAAAACGGTAAAAATAAATACTGGTATAAGCAATACCATTGGAAACAAACTAGCCTTAGGTAGCGTGCACACTGTAACCTTTAACAACGAGTTGCCAGCAGTAAATATAGTAGGAAAAGGCGTAATAATGCCTGATGAAGGCAAATGCTTGTTTCCTTTTGAAGCCACTAATTTAAGTGCGGTAGATGTAAGTATAGTTAAAATATTTGAGCAAAATATACCACAGTTTTTACAAGTAAATACACTAGAAGGAACCAATGAACTAAGGAGAGTTGGGCAACCACTATTAAAGAAAAAGGTATTACTAGGTAAAAAC
>JANMIV010000474.1:0-2496 GCA_031375995.1 Bacteroidota bacterium | reverse complement strand
GTTTTTACCTCAGTTTCCGTGCCTTTAGCTTCTTCAACAGTTATTACACCTTCTTTTCCTACTTTGGCCATTGCATCGGCAATAAGTGTTCCTATTACTTCATCGTTATTGGCTGAAATAGCGGCAATTTGTTGTATTTTTTTATTGTCGTTACCTACTTCTTTAGACTGTGATTTTAAATTAGCCACAACTGCCGTTACTGCTTTATCAATACCACGTTTCAAATCCATTGGATTAGCTCCCGCAGCTACATTCTTAGTACCACCAGCTACAATTGCTTGTGCCAATACAGTAGCTGTAGTTGTTCCATCTCCAGCAATATCTGCTGTTTTAGAAGCTACTTCTTTCACCATTTGAGCGCCCATATTTTCTATTGGGTCTTTTAACTCTATTTCTTTGGCTACAGAAACCCCATCTTTTGTAACAGATGGCGAACCAAATTTTTTATCTATTACCACATTACGTCCTTTAGGTCCTAAAGTAGCTTTTACTGCATTTGCCAATGCATCAACTCCACGCTTTAATCCATCACGTGCATCTACACCGTATAATATTTTTTTTGACATTTTTTTGTTATTATTTTACTATTAATTAAATATTTGTTTAGTGGCTGTAAGCCTTGATTATTCCTAGATGATAGCAAAAATATCGCTCTCACGCATAATTAAATACTCTTTACCTTCCACAGTAATTTCAGTACCTGCATATTTGCCATACAATACAATATCTCCTGACTTTACTGCTGGTTTATTGCCTTTTTCATCAATATCACTTACGGAGATTACAGTGCCTCTTTGTGGCTTTTCTTGCGCTGAATCTGGAATAATAATTCCTGAAGCTGTTTTAGTTTCTGCTGGTGCAGGCTCTACAATCACTCTATTTTGAGTTCCTGCAATTGGTTTTAACGACAATGACATAATTAATTGTTTAAATGTTTAGTGAAATCTTTAAATTTTCAAGAATAACAATGGCACTTATTGTGCCACCAACTGCTAGTATGACAAATTTTCAACTTATATTCGTTTTTAGTCCAAATGTTTTACTTAATAAGATACTTTACATGAAAATTTGTCAAACCCTATTTTCTTTTACTCGAAATTTTAATTGCTAAGCAACCTGACTCTATTATAAATTTTTGAGCGTCAAATATTTAATATAAAATGCGCTTGGAATTGATTAATCCTTCAAGAAATAAAATATTTTGCAAACTCGGACAACCAATACCAGTTGTAAATTGACTTACTGTTAACAAATACCATAACACCCAAGCACAATACCAAACATGCACTTATCTTTTGAAGATATGATTTCTGGTTGTAAAGAAGGCAACAGGACAGCACAAAAGATGCTTTATGAGCACTTTGCTTCAAAAATGCTTGGTGTTTGCATGCGATATGCCAAAGACAGAGCCGAGGCCGAGGACATGTTACAAGAAAGTTTTATCAAAATTTTTCAAAACTTGCACACTTATAGAGGTGATGGTAATTTTGAAGGATGGGTAAGGCGGGTGGTAGTTTTTAATGCAATTAATTTATACAAGCATAGGGTACGACACTTTAAAGAAGATTTGGATGTACGTGATTATGATGCAAAATATGATGATGATGTGTTATCGAAAATTGCAGTAAAAGAAATACTAGCATTTGTGCAGCAAATGCCTGATGGATACCGTTTAATTTTTAATCTTTATGCCATTGAAGGATTTACGCATAAAGAGATTAGTGAACAACTTGGCATTGCAATTGGAACGAGTAAATCGCAATATTCGCGTGCAAGAGATTGGATGAAAAAAGTTTTAAGTCAACATTACAAAATAATAAATGAACCGTTTGAAGAACCAAAATAACTTTGAACAGCAACTGAAAGAGCAGTTTGATAATTTTGAGGCCAAACCAAATGAGGGCTTATGGGACATTATTGCCCAAAATTTACAAGAAGATGGCTTTGAGAAAGAAATAGCTGGTAAACTTAACTCTTTAGAAGCTACCCCTAATAAAAGTGTTTGGATAGCTATAGAAAAAAAATTACCCTATATTATTACCCAAACAAACAGAAAATTAATTTATTTATGGACCAGTATTGTGCTCTTATTTGGCTTGTTTTTAGGCTATTTAACCAGCCAATATGTACAAAAAAACAGCGCTGCTAATAGTACATTAACCCACCCAGAAGCTTTTGTTTGGCTTGATAGTAAAAAAATTACAGCTAGCAACGAAAACCCTTTTACGGCCAACGATGCAAACGCTATTTTGAAAGAAAATAAAACTATTCCTTCTGATGGAAAGACTATTGCCAACGTGCAAAACAAACCCGATTACAAACAGGAGAACTCAAATAAAACAGCACCTCCTACCCATTTAATGACTCAAGGGGCGGGGCATGACAAAAGCACTGCTAGCAAGACGGAAACTAATGTGCTAGGCAATAGCAATAATGAACCACTAATCGTATCAAATAACAAGCTCGACAATAAAGATACTGTATCGAAAGAAAACA
>JANMIV010000450.1:0-2597 GCA_031375995.1 Bacteroidota bacterium | reverse complement strand
GAGGCTTTTGAGCCTGGAGCAGGGGCACTCAAATACCCTCAATTAGTATTAGGGATGATTGCTATTTTTACGTATGTAGGAGTAGAAGTATCTATACAGAGTAATATGGGAGCTTTATTGAAAGAATCGGCTTTTGGTGGTTTTGATGAGTCGCAGATTGCACCTTTTATTTCATTGTATTGGGGTAGTTTAATGATAGGACGTTGGGCGGGTGCTGTTTCTGCTTTCGACCTAAGCAAGCAAACCAAGAATATATTAATAGCTATCGTTCCATTTTTAGCTTTTGGTTTAATTCTTTTGGTAAATAGTTTTGGAGGTAAAGATGTGAGCATGTTGTACAAATATGCCTTATGCGTAGTGGCTTTAGTAGTGGCATTTTTTATGGGCAATGAAAAGCCAGCCAAAACATTGATGTTGTTTTCCGTATTTGGTATCATAGCCATGCTCATAGGTTTATTTACTACTGGGCAAATTGCTTTGTATGCTTTTATAAGTGGCGGATTGGCTTGCAGCATTATGTGGCCATGTATTTTTTCTTTATCTATAGCTGGTTTAGGGAAATATACCAGCCAAGGTTCTTCTTTTTTAATTATGATGATTTTAGGCGGAGCCATTATACCTCCTTTGCAAGGTAAATTAGCGGATGTAATTGGCATACACATGAGTTATATAATTCCTGTTATTTGTTTTGCGTATCTGGCTTATTTTGCTATAAAAGCTAAAGCTATTTTAAAAATACAAGGAATAGATGAGGATCAGCTAGAAAAGAGTGGAGGGCATTAGCCTAATTTTCCTATATAGAATAGTATTTTAAAACCCACCAGAATTAGAAACTGGTGGGTTTTTTATTTTGGTGCTTAATTGTCCGTTTGTGTAAACAAATACGTACAATTAATTTAGAAATACTACTTTTGGGCACTTAAAATGATAGAACTAAAGAATATTCAAAAATCATATACCGTGGGAGGCAATACTTTACAAGTATTAAAGGGTATTGATATGAAAGTAAATGAGGGAGAAATGGTATCTATTATGGGTTCGTCTGGTAGTGGTAAATCTACCCTTTTGAACATATTGGGTATTTTAGATGGGTATGATAAAGGAGAATATAGACTAGGGGGAACTTTAATTCAGCATTTGAATGAAACGAAGGCTGCACAACTGCGAAACCAATACATTGGATTTGTATTTCAGTCATTTAACCTCATATCTTTTAAAAATGCGATGGAAAATGTGTCATTGCCTTTGTATTACCAAAAAGTAAGTAGGAAAAAACGCAATGCTTTAGCCATGGAATATTTGGATAAGGTGGGTTTGAAGCAATGGGCGGAACATATGCCCAATGAAATGAGTGGAGGGCAAAAACAGCGAGTGGCAATAGCAAGGGCTTTAATAGCCAATCCAAAAATGATACTAGCCGATGAACCAACCGGTGCATTGGATACCCAAACAAGTTATGAAGTAATGAGTTTACTAAAGGAAATAAACAAAAGTGGAATTACTGTTGTGATTGTTACTCATGAGCACGATATAGCAGAAATGACAGATAGGACAATACGATTGAAGGATGGACTGATACTTTAAAAGTGCGAAGTGCGGAGTGATTAAAAGTGCGAAGTAAGTGAAAAGAAAAAATTATAAAATGAGAACTATATTTGAAATAAATCCAAGTGCAAAACACTTCGCATTTTTGTCATTTCGCAATCCGAATTAGAACTATGTTTGATATAGATAAATGGCAAGAAATATTTGCGACCATTCGCAAAAATAGGCTTCGCACTTTCCTTACAGGTTTTAGTGTGGCATGGGGTATTTTTATGCTTATTATTTTATTAGGAGCGGGCAATGGTTTGGGTAATGGAGTAAAGTTTCAATTTTCTCATGATGCCGTAAATAGTGTGTGGTTTAATAATGGTAGAACTTCTGTTGCCTATGAGGGAATTCAGCATGGCAGAGATATACGCTTGAATAACCAAGACTACCAAGCTATAAGGAACAATATAAGTTCAATACAATACCTAACGCCACGTTTGCAACTATGGGATGTAGAGCAGTTTAATTACAAGAACAAGTATGGTAATTTTAGCACCAAAGGATGTAATTATGATATGATATATGCCGAAAAGATTGAAATTTTAAAGGGAAGATTCATCAACGATTTAGATATAAAAGAAAGCAGAAAAATTTGTTCCATTGGAAACCAAGTGGTAGATGAATTATTCAAAGACGAAGATCCAGTTGATAAAATAATAAATATAAACAATATACCTTTCAAAGTGGTTGGCACTTTTAAAGATGCGGGTGGTCCAAACGACAATAGGAGAGCATACATTCCCATAAGTACCTCACAAAAAGTATTTGGAAATGACAATAAGCTAGACCAAATTATTTTTACATTACCAGAAAGTGAAATGGAAAAAAGCGAGCAAACGGCTGATGAGGTTTATAAGCTATTGGCTCAAAGACATCACTTTGATCCAAATGATAAAAAAGCCGTTTTTGTTTGGAATAATTTAACGGAATTTAAGCGCATAATGGGTTTGATAAACGGCATTGCGATTTTTGTATGGATTATTGGTATAGGCACTTTGATAGCA
>JANMIV010000414.1:0-3298 GCA_031375995.1 Bacteroidota bacterium | reverse complement strand
AATTATTAATACGGGTGTTTTGTGCTTGTAATTGGGTAAGTGCTATTAAGAACCAACCTATTAATATATGCTTTTTCATGCTTTTATCTCATTTTGTTAATTACTTGTTTTTTTTCTTGTTGCATGTGGGTGTTCTGAAAGTGGTTTGTGTGCCTCTAAACCAATTAGTGTAAATACACCACCTTCTTGATTATATCTATCTCCCATTTCATGTATTTTTTCCATTACGGTATGGTCAACTAGGGCAGATTTTGTGAAATCTATGATAATATGTTTTTTCCTAGGTAGCGCATCAAGTTGTTTTTTTAAACCAATATAGTTACTAAAAATGGCCGAATGTTCTACATCAATTAAGTAGTTTTCGTCATCTTCTGTTACAATAGTTAGAAAGGGTTTGAAAAGACTTTTTAGCGGAACACCATTTACTAAATGAATAATAAGTTTTACAATAATACCAGATGCAATACCAATTAGCAAGTCGCTAACTAAGGTTGCTATAATGGTTGTAATGAAAATAAGTAATTGTTCTTTTCCTGTTTTGTATGTTTTTCTAAACTCTTTTGGAGCAGCCAATCGGTAACCTGTAACCATTAGCATAGCAGCTAAAGCAGCCAAAGGTATTTGGTGAATTATTTGACCTAAAAACAGGATAAAAATGAGTAAAAAAGTGCCATGAAAGAAGTTGGCCCAACGTGTTTTAGCACCATTAGTTACATTTGCCGAACTTCTGACTACTTCAGCTATAATAGGCAAGCCTCCTAAAAAACTAGAAACAATATTGCCAGCTCCTTTGGCATATAATTCTTTGTTGAAATTAGATACCCGCTTAAATGGATCAAGTTTGTCAATAGCAGATGCTGTTAATAGCGATTCTAAGCTGGCAACTAAGGCATAGGTAATCATCATTTGAATGCCAAAACTACTTAATAAATAATCAAAACGAGGCATTACAATACCGTCAAGGACATTGCTAGGTAATGTAACTAAGAATTTGGGTCCTAAATTATACTCATGAGCCGTTAAAAACAGGTACTTATGCTCATGTTCTAAATCGAAATAATGACCCAAAGGTATTGCTACAAGTATTACTAGAAGCGGAGCAGGGAGCATTTTTACATATTTGTTCTTAATCATTGGTAAGCCAATTAGTATTAGTAAACTTATTGCTGCTATTATTACAACATCTGGATTTGCATTCATTAAGCTATTAGGAATTGCAGCAATAACTTCTATCATTTCCTTTCCTTCAGGTTTTACTCCTACAGCCGTATGAAATTGTTTGGAAAAAATCATAATGCCGATGGCTGCAAGCATACCATGTACTACTGAAGAAGGGAAAAAGTTACTTAATACCCCCGCTTTTACCATACCAAAAAGTAGTTGTAAAATGCCACAACCTAAACCTACTCCTAAGGTGCATTGGTAAGCAAATATTTCTATTTGTTCAGGGGAAAGACCAATAGGAGCCATTTTTTTAAAGCCTTCCATACTCATGAGTACTATAATGGCAAGACCCGCAGCCGGGCCATTTATGGTTAAATGCGAACCACTTGTCATAGATACAAACATACCTCCAACTATACCAGCAATAATGCCAGCCATAGGAGGAACACCACTTGCCATGGCTATACCAAGGCATAAAGGGAGTGCTACTAACGATACTATAAAGCCAGATAATAAATCGGCTTTCCAATTTTCTTTTAAACCCGCTAAAAAGTCTTTGGGTACTGATAAATTTATATTTTTCATTTTTGATTTTTTTTGAATTGTTAAATTGTTATCCGATAAATCGGAATTGTTAAATTGTTGAATGGCTTATTGCTCATTTTCCGTTGGCTAATCCCGAAAGCTTTTGGGAGAATGGCAATAGATTCTTGCCAGTTGCCAATTGTCCATTGCCAGTAGCCAAAGGCTAGCCGCTATTAGCTTTTAAGAAGACCTAAAGCCAACATCATGAAAGCGTTTACTATGTGGCCCTAGAAAAAGACGTGCATATATCCGAATCAATGCTATTCCATCTATTATAAAACTCAGGGAAACAATTAGCGCCAAGGGTGCTTGGTGCTCTTGAATATGGCTATATATTAAATCTTCTCCAATAAAGGTAGGTGAAATAGGGAAGCCAGATAAACCCAGGCATGCGAGTAAGAATAAAAAGGCCAAGCGCGGATATTTATTAGCGTGTCCATAAAATTGGCGTAAGTCTATTTGCTGTTCGAGTTTTGATAGTTTTATAAAGCAAAAATAGCCGATGCCTCCTGCTACTAGACCACCACTTAAATAGAGTAAGGTATGGCTAAACACAAAGTGCTCATTGAATGAAATGGCCAAGGCAATCATTACATTGTTCATTAATACCAATGTCCAACTCACATATACATTGTTCCTTTCTGCGAATGATTTGGCAACTAATAGTAGTCCAAATAAGCCTATTGCTTCTGGTAAAAAACGGTGGATTTGAAGTGGAATTTGGTATTCAAATTGCAAGAGAGTAATGCCTGAAAGAAGTACTAGTGCAAATAAGATGGCCACAGCCTTAAAACTAAAAAAATGCATCGCACGCCCTACTTTTTTGATGGGCATCCAAACACATTGATATACGAACCAGTCGAGATTCCATTCTTTTAAACTTAGCATATAAACAGTGTATTGTAGTCGTTTAGGCAAAGAGTCTTCCGCAGTGTGTTTTGGAGGAATCTCATTGTAAAATTGCTCTCTGATTAAATAACTTACTACGGAAGGAGAAACCAATAATTGGTACGTTCTTAAAAAGGCATTTCCTGCAAAGTGAATCAAAGCCAAGGTCTCAAAGCCAGCGGCTACTTCTATAAAAATCAATCCTATTTGTGCGAGCGAGGCATAAGCAATTTGGCTTTTTACAGAAGATTGAACCCTTGCCGTAAGTGAGCCAATAATGGCAGTAATTAAACCTAAAACGCCTATAATTATTCTTACAGAATATTGGTACTCCCAAAATGGAAATGTACGTAGCAATAAGAATACCCCAATATGTACTGAAAGTGAACCATAAAAAATGGCACTGGATGGCGTAGGACCTTCCATTGCTCGCGGCAACCAAGACGAAAAGGGGAATTGAGCAGATTTGGCCGCTGCTGAAATCAAAATCATGATGGAAATAAACACGCCTATCCAACTATGGTTTTGCAGGTGTTCATGCACCAATTCGTAGTTGTTTAGTTTTAAAAACGTAATGTTTTCGTGCCATAAGTGATGGCTCATCCACATGGCCAATAAAATGCCTACATCGCCAATTCTATAGATGCTAAATACTTTAATG
>JANMIV010000362.1:0-6695 GCA_031375995.1 Bacteroidota bacterium | reverse complement strand
TAAAAGTAGAGCCCACTTGGCGTTTGGAATTTTGATTCACATGGTCATATTTAAAGTATTTATAGTTGTGTCCGCCTACCCAAGCTTTTACTTGTCCATTTTTAGGATCCATGCTCAATAAACCGCATTGCATAAAGTACTTGTAATACTTAATACTATCCATTGGAGTCATGGTAGTATCAATCAACCCTCTTTCGTAAGTATAAACTTTCATTTTAACAGGCGTATTGAATTGCGTTTCAATTTCTGCATCGCTTAAATTGTTAAACTTACACATTTTATACCTTTCACTGCGTTTCATGGCCGTGGTAAGCAGTTCTTTATGCACGCCCCAAGGATCTCTGCCTTTCCAGTGGGTATAAAATTTAGCTTGCATAGTTTTAATATGCTCTTGCACTGCAAATTCTGCTTGTAACTGTATTTTAGAGTCGAGTGTGGTATATATTTTCAATCCATCTTTGTACAAATTATAGCCGCTTTCTTCCGCCCATTCCATTAACTCTTGGCGCAAGTACTCCCTAAAGTAAGTAGCTGAGCCTTCGTTATGGTCGTCTTCTTGGTAGTTTAGTTTTATTTCTTCTTTCTTATATTTTGCGGCATCAGTTGCCGATAAATATCCGTTTTTCAGCATTTGATTCAATACCGTATTGCGTCTATTTAATGAATTAGTTGGGTTTTTATTGGGGTTAAATTTGGTAATACCTTTTAACATACCCACCAGCATAGCTGCTTCTGGTGCATTGAGGTCGCGTGGCGATTTACCAAAAAATACTTTGGAGGCACTTCTAATACCAAAAGCATTTCCGCCAAACTCTACTGTATTAAAGTACATCGTCAATATTTCTTCCTTGGTATAGCGTTGCTCAATACGCACTGCTGTAATCCATTCTTTTAGTTTGGTTACTGCCTTGTTAAACACATTGTTGAAACGCTTACGAGGGAACAAATTTTTGGCTAATTGCTGTGAAATAGTGCTGGCTCCCCCTCTTTTTCCTAAAAATAGAGCACCAGTAAATACACGCCTAAAATCTATTCCGCTATGCTTGTAAAATCTCACATCTTCAGTAGCTATTAGCGCATTTACCAATTGTGGGCTTAAGTCTTCAAAATTGGCATTGCTTCTATTTTGTAAGTAGTACTTTCCTAGCAACACACCATCACTGCTATATACCTCGCTTGCCAATAAAGTTTTAGGGTTTTCAAGTTCTTCTAGGGGTGGAAGCTTGTACGATGCTGGAACCCAATCAAACCAAAGTATAGTTACCAATAAAACCAAAACAGCTATGCCGCTAAAAGTAGCAATCCATAGCCATTTTATATACTTCATATATTTCTTATCAAAAACTGTTTTAAGCAAACTCATGGATTTTGTTTCTCTTTGATTTTTTTATAGAATTTATCGTATTTCTCAATTTCTTTATCTTTCAATATTTTCTTGTAATTATTGTTAGATATTACAAAATCTACATACGGACCTTTTACTTTGAGCTTATTGGCAACCGTTCCGTTTAGTACAATACCTTTGTAATACTCTTCTGCTTTTTTCTGATTGCTAAACTCTCTTACCATTAGAATTTGGTATCCTTCATTGCTCATAATGGCATTTACCCTTAAATTGTCGAGTGAAGCATAGGCATCATTGTATTTAGAAATAGCTTCTACATATTCGGTAAAATTGGCTTTTTCATCTTTTATAGCCATAATATAATAATGGGGTGCATCTGGTTCCATATCAACCCTAAACTCTGCTAGTGCAGTGTCTTTACCAACCACTTCGCTGCGTTTTTGGCTTCTATTCAGTATGTTTAATATTTCGGTTGATTGGTCGGCTACGTCTGTTTTAGGGAACTCAGTGGTGATATTGGTAAGTGCAAGTTTAAAAGCATCTACATTTTCTGTTTTACCAATGGCTAGGGCGTTGATGAATTCAAACTTCGGTCTAAAATTATTACCAGGATATTTTTTATCGGCTTCTTGCTTAAGTTGTTTTACAAGTAAAAATTGTTCTGCTTTGTAGGCTTCAAATGTTTTGTCGTACAAGGCTACCAAATCTTTATTTTGGTCTGTTGCTGCTGTATTTGCCGATTTGCCTTGTAATAACAACGAATAGGGATTTTCCGGATATTGCTTCAGTAAATCATCTTTATAAATTTTTGCATTTTTTGTCTCTTTTAAATCTTCATGCGATTTGTGCATGTAATACCACGCTTCTGGCTCATAATCGCTCTTAGGAAACTTATTTTCTAATATGTTGAAATAGTTGAGTGCTTCTTTGTAGTTTTTTATTTTGCCATAATATATAAGACCTAAATTGTGCAAAGCCTCCATCATATTGAGGTTAGAATTTTCAAAAGCATCTTTAGTAAAAGGTACATTGCTTACCCAAGCATCTTTGGCAGAATCACCAAAATATTTAACAGCCACTTTAGTTTCGTCTTTATCTACATTGTTGGCTTGTAGTGCAGTTTCTTTGTTTTCTGCTGTTCCATTTTTCTCTTCACTACTGTCTTTTGACGATTCTGTTTTATTCGTTTTTTCGTGAGCAGCTATACGCCAAAAGTCTTCATTTACCCTCATGCCCCATTTTTTATTGCTAAAAAACTCAGCCGCCCCATTGCTCATTAAGCTTGCATTGTAAAAATACCACTGGCTGGCACCATTGCTTGGCGGTAGCTGAAGGCCAGGTGCAACGCCAAAATTTCCAGGATTGTTCTGATTGCTTAATTCAATTTGTTTTCTCTTTTTGGCTTCTTTAGCGGCTAATTCTTTTCTTTTATTATCTGCCAATATCCAATCGGTTACCTTTTTATTCAGGTCAGTTTTGCTCAATTTACTCAATTGCTGTAAGCTATCCTCTGTCTCATATACCGTAATATTATTAATCAATTCATTCAGTACAGTTTTAGTGCTGTTTATGGTTTCGTATTGCTTATCGGTTTTATTGGTAAGCATCGCAGTAGAATCGTAGTAAGATTTGGCATTTTTGTAGTTTTTTATGTCAAAATACAACTTAGCCAATTCGTAATAAGATTTAGCCTTTTGTGTTTGGTTTTTAGTGCTTTTGGCAATAGAAAGTTTAAAGGCATTGATGGCAGGCGGTATATTCTTTTGTGATAGTTCAAGCCTACCTAACTCAAAATATATTTGATCCAAGTAATCTATATTTTTATCATCATTACCCATTCTTTTGAGACTTCTCCTAACTCTATTTACTGCTTTCTTATCATTTACATCATATAGTTTGGTAATATTGATGGTGGCATTAAAAGCAAAATCGTAAGCGGGCAATAGACTTACCGTTTTATTAAAGTGAATCAATGCTTTTTCTTTGTTTTCCGCTATTACGTTTAACTGACCCAGAATATAGTTGTACCTTATTCTTGTCTCCTTGTCAATTTTTCCTTCGGCAAGCACTTTATTTAGGTTTTCGATGGCCGATTTGTATTTTTCTAGCTTAATGTTTACTTCGGCAGCCGTGGCATATATTTCTGCAATGTCTCTTTTTTGTATGTTTTTTGTTGAAAGCAATAAGCCAATTACAGCTTCCGCTTCTTGTACTTTTTTTAGACCTAAATAGGTTTTAGCCAGCCAAGCCGTTGATATATTTTTATATTCAACAGGATATTTATTAATCATAAACTGCAAAGCTTCCTGACTTGCATAATAATCACGCTTAAAAAAATAGGTTTTAGCAATGGCAAACCAAGACTCGTCAGTATAAGAACCCACTTGGTGAAGCTGTACTGAGCCAGAAAACTTTTTCATGGCCTCATCTAAAACATTCGTTACCCCTTTGGCTGCTGTTTCATCACCGTAAGGAAACACATCCAATATTTTGTTAAAATCGTTTGCATGACCTGCTTTTAGGGTAGCTATTGCGTCATTTAACTTTAGTTCGCCATTAAAATAAATATTGTAATGGCCTGTCATACTGTGCCATTTTCTGTTCAGCCACCTATCTCTTGTTGGGTTACAAGCAAAGAATAGTACTAGTGTAATACACAGGATACTGGAAGTTTTATTTAAATATCTATTATTAAAATAGTTCAAAAGCAATCTAAATTTATATTTTTGACAAAAATCTAAGTTTACAATTTTAATCATTATCGGCTAATTTGGAATCAAAACGACAAAAGTTTTTACGTAAGTTGAAATTACCCTTGCGTTTAGTGTTAATTAATGACGAAACGTTTGAAGAAAAATTTTCGTTTAAATTGACTCCTATGAACATTTTTGTGGGTTTTAGCTCCTTTGTGGTATTGTTTACGGTAATTATAATTTTTTTAGTTTTTACTACTCCTTTTCGCGAATTAGTGCCGGGTTATAGTGGCTCCGATAGCAGACGCAACATAGAAGAACTTTTGTACAAAACCGATTCTTTAAGTGAGGCTATCAAATCAAAAGATGCATTTATCAGAAATAAAACGGATATTTTGAATGGTGGAAGTGGCTTAAGCGATTCTATTCAATAGTTTTTATTTGTTATTTCCAGATTGTATTATTTTCTTTTCTATGCCACTGGTGGAGTATCCAGGTAAAAAATCAATGGTTTTAACTGCACCCCCTTTTTTTGTAACTATATCATAACCAACTATATTTTTTGGTTGGTAATCGCTTCCCTTTACCAATACATCAGGTTGAACGAGTTGAATAAGGTCATAAGGTGTTTCTTCTCCAAATAGGGTAACTGCGCTTACACATTGCAAAGCAGCAATAATTAATAAACGAGATTGCTCGTCTTGAATAGGGCGATTGGGGCCTTTTAGTTTGCTTACAGATTCGTCTGTATTTAAACCCATTACCAATACATCTCCTAAATCTGCAGCATGGTTTAAGTAATCTACATGGCCTTTGTGCAATAAGTCAAAGCAACCATTGCTAAAAACAATTTTTTTACCTTGTTTTTGCCATTCACTTACTTGGTCTTTCAATGTATCCCATGTATGAATTTTATTTTTTATGTCTTCAATATGAGCCATTTAGCTTGTGTTAGTTTTGTTTTTTGTTAAAAAATAGCAATGCACTGCTTATGAGCCCCAAACAAATTATTGCTATCATTTGTCCGCCATGCACCATGGTTGCGTAAGCAATACCATCTACTTCGGCTACGTTAAATAATAAAAGACTTTGGCTAATAAAATAATGGTAAGTTCCAGCACCCGCACCTGGAGCTGGCAAGGCCACTCCAATGGTTCCAATGGCAAAAACGGTTAAGCAAGCCGAAAAAGTTAAGTGTGAAGTTGCTGGTAGTGCAAAAAAGCAGCAATACATCATAAGTAAATAACAAAACCAAATACCAAATGAAAGAAAAATAAACAGAAAGGGGCGTTTCACGTGCTTAATACTCAGTAAGCCATCAATAAAACCTTTGAGCAATGTAATGGCTTTAATAAAAAGAGGTGATTCTTTTATTTTGTTCCTAAGTAAATAAATACCAATACTAAACAGAAGGATAAGGGCTGCAATAATCCATTTAATTGGCAACCCGTTTGTTGATTCCTGTGAATGAGCGGAAGACTGTTTGATGAAATCAATGATTACATCAAACTGAATAAAAAAAGCCAATGCCAGTAACAACAGCATAATTACTAGGTCAAATAGGCGTTCCGTAACCACGCTTCCCAAGGATTTTTCAATGGGCATATTGTCCGATTTGCTTAGTGATGCGCAACGCGCTACTTCTCCCGCTCTAGGAATAAAATAGTTCATCATGTAACCAATAATTACTGCATAAAAGCTATTAATGGGCTTTACTTTGTATTGCATAGCATCGTATAAAAGCAATGCTCTGTATGACCTAAGCCAGTGGCTAAATAGAGAAATAAACAGGGCAATACCAAGCCATAATAGGTTAGCAGAACTAATTTTACTCCATAGTTCGCTCCAATCTTGGTTTTTGAAAACAGAATACATAAACCCTCCTCCAATAATGATAATGAGGGTATATTGTAAAGTTTTTTTTATGGTAGGGTTCAACCTAGTTTAGTTTGTTATTATTGTCAGTATATACTGCTATTGGAGTGTGTTTTTTTGCTTCTTCAAACTCCATGGTGCAGTAGGAAATAATAATTACATAATCGCCAACAGCCGCCTTGCGAGCCGCAGGACCATTTAAGCAAATTACACCTGAGCCTCTTTCCCCTTTAATAATATAGGTTTCAAGTCTTTCTCCGTTATTTACATTTACAACCTGCACTTTTTCATTTTCTATCATATTGGCGGCATCCATTAAATCTTCGTCAATGGTTATGCTTCCTACATAATGTAATTCTGTTTGGGTAAGTTTTACGCGGTGTATCTTTGATTTTAATAATTCTATATGCATTGCTAAAAAGTGTGCAAAACTAAATCAAATAACTTTATATGCCAAATTTATAACACTTTCCGTTAGTTTATAATGGCTCTATTGATGAAATCATTCAGCGGTTTCATGGCTTTAAACGTATTTAAACAGTAAGTAAGCAGTTGTTTTTCGTTTAGTTCCTTGTCTGGAATGGCTTGGTAAGCCAAAAATCCTTTGTGTTTAATAAATTCTATAGCAGGGTTTTCTGCATCATATCCTTTTGGCGGGCGTTGCAGTTTATCGCCTGTTAAGGTGCCAAATTGTTTTTTAAAGTCTTTGTGCCCAACAATCCCTTTAAATTCATCAAAATTATAATCAATTTCTTGCCTAATAGACTAGCGGCTATTAGGCA
>JANMIV010000310.1:0-2300 GCA_031375995.1 Bacteroidota bacterium | reverse complement strand
ACTTTAGGCTCTTTTGATTTAACCATTGCTGATTTAGGCAATATACCGCTGGTTACTACTGAAAGCAATGCTGAAAAAATAGCCAAAATAAACTCGAAAGAGGAAAGTTATAAATTGTATAAAGAAGGCAAAACCATAGCAGAAATTGCTGAGACAAGAGGCATGGCACAGTCAACCATAGGTGGGCACTTGGCGCATTATGTAGATTTAGGAGAACTCAATGCCTTGGATTTTGTAAACCAAGAAACCATTGATAAAGTAAAAGCACTGCTTGCAGATGGCAAAGAAAGATTTGGTGAACTCAAAGCAGAACTACCTACCGAAGTTACTTTTGACCAAATTAGAATGGCTGTATCCTACCTAAAAGCTAAAAAAGACTAAAGAAGTGAATATTTACTGAAACTACTATCTGTAATTGTTTCTTTCGTTTTCCATTGTGTAAAGTTAGCAGATAGGTCTTAACTTTTTTGTCCACTCAAAGGTAGGAACTCCACCATGATTAGCATCTAATTTTGTCCAATTAATAATCTATTTTACCACTTCATATAAACTACCTTTTCCATTTGCAAATTGTAAATCATGAAATAAAAGTCAGGATAAAAGTGAAAATAGGGCCCTCGAATTACATTTAAAGTATCAGCATAATGCTCACCATAACGCGTTTTTATTTTCTGTTTATTATAAAATCTTACTAAAAGTAAACGTTCATTATTAACCCCATTTATACCCGAATACTGCCTAAAGAAGTTATTTGTTTTAAAAAGGCTATCATATTCTAATAAAGAGTTATCTTTTAAATAGTTTTGTGTAATAGTTTCCATATTGGCGTTAATTAATGAAACATCGTAACTATTAACATTCCAAAATGGGTTTTGAGCAGAGGTGAGTTTAGTTAAACCAAGTTCTGAAATTTCAGTTTGATATTGAAGTTCAACCTTGGAATAGTTTTTTGGTGTATTTGTTAATTGTTTTGATTGTTGAGCTGCTGAACAACCAATTAATAGCATTAATAAAAGTTGAAATCGAAAAGATTTGCGCATGTTAGCGGCTGTTGTACTTTTCATGTCGTTCAAATACTTTGGTTGTTGTTAAGGTTGCTTTTTCTATATCTAGTTTATATTCAATTGTCTGCGTATAAAGTTTAAAAGGTGGATAGTCTCCAATGCGATATTCATAAGAAATATAAAATTTGTTGTTGGCAACGGAGTCAACTTTTGAAGTCCCGCTATAAGTCCAAGCTGGTATTTCATTATAGGTTGCTTTCCATAAACTGTCGTAACGTAAGTCAATGGGCGATAAGATTGTGTCCCTGTTTTGAGCGCTATACTTATTTGTGAATAAGATTTTAGCATATGAATACCCTCTAACAGGAACAATAATCCAGTCGGCAAAAGAATATAAATGGATGTCCTTAGCCCAATTTTCGTCAATGAATTCGCCTCTACCTAATTTCAATGACTTATTAGTTTTGTCTTCAAGCGAAAAGTCAACATTATAGAAGACATTATGCATGTCAGCGTTGTATGCTTCAGCACATTTTAAAGTCCTATTGTCATCAATTTTAATTTCAACAGTTCTGTATTTTGGTCCAAATGCTTCTCTCAAAATCCATTTTGAACAAATGAAAAGTCCAACCACTAAAATAAGTAGTGCAATAACTATTATTTTAATCCATTTTCTCATGGTAAATGTTGATTTTTATAAAGGCAGCTAAAGTTTTATTAATTGGCGAAGAATTGGATTTCTGAGTACGAATATATCTAAGAACCACTGAACCGACAATTTCTTGTAGGTGGTTTTAGCTACTAGTCTTTCTATTTTGTCATAGTTTAACTTGCATAGCATAAAGAGGCCAAGTGGTTTGGTTTGCGAGCTTTTTTGCATTGGGGGAGTTGAAAAAAATGAAGATGTGCTTGCAATTTGGGTAACTAATAGTTTTTATTTTTAGGTTGTCTATGTTAAAGTTGTAAATGAAATTAGGGTAAAGAATTTAATTATTGCATGTGATTGTAAGTAATTGTTCTAAGTTGCATTTAACTTTGTATTTATAGCCATCGTTCATACTTATAAAATTACCATAAACCATTATTGGTAAAATACTATCATTGTACAAGATATAAACCTTGTATTTTGGAATAAATTTTACAGGCTCTGCATCATTATTATTTATACAAGAAACAATGTTTTCTATTTTAGTTTTATCTTTAATTAAGAATGTGTCTTTCTCATTATTTATTACCTTTATTATAGAAACTTTAGTAATATCTAGGTTAAATGCATTTCTTTTACAGGATAAAAAT
>JANMIV010000268.1:0-1015 GCA_031375995.1 Bacteroidota bacterium | reverse complement strand
CAATTTGGATGTAAAAGAGAATTATCTAAAGATGCAGTATTGCCTTCGTTTTCAAGAAATGGGGGTATTTTTACCGATAACTTTATTGGTTTAGGCTCTAATTTTTATTTCCCATTTGCTGATGCAAAACCGGATGTGTTTTCTGTAGATATGAAAGAGGGTTTCGAAAGCAATGCTTCTATAAGAATAGACGTGCCCAACAATACTGATCCAACTGGGACTTATGCAGGGGCTATTTTTAGGGTAGATGGAGCAGGTAGAAATCTTTCAGGTTATGATGCACTTACATTTTATGTTAAAGCATCTACAGGTATAAAATTAGGGGATGTTGGGTTTGGAATAGACTATCTTGGCGACAAATATAAAGTTTCAACACAAAATGTAAATGTAGGTACTGGGTGGTCAAAAGTAATTATTCCAATTCCTGATGCATCTAAACTTACAAGCGAAAGAGGTGTGTTTTGGTTTGCTGCTGGTACTCAAGGAACAAATGGCTCAGGCTACGCCCTTTGGTTTGATGAAATAAAATTTGAAAAACTAGGAACTGTTGGCAAACCAACTTCCACTATTTTAGATGGTCAAACGAGTACCATTAAATCATTTAATGGCTCTTCTATAAATATAACAGGACTAGATCATATTTACAACCTTACAAATGGTCAAGATGTCAAAGTTATTTCAACGGCAGCATATTATAATTTTACCAGCTCTAATCCAACAGTGGCTACTGTTAATGACCTTGGAGTTATAACCGTTTTAGCAGCGGGAAATGCAGAGATAACGGCTAGCGTAAATGGCGTACCTGCTAAGGGAAAAGTGATTATTGAGTCGAAGGGAGATTTTGTAGGCGCACCAGTTCCTACCAAGCCGCAGAGTGATGTGAAATCTGTTTTTAGTGATGCTTATACCGATGCAACAACAAGTAATTTCACCCCTGGTTTTGGAGGTTCCACAACGGTAACTGATATTTTAACAACCAGTACTGGAAAGATTGCTCAATATAGTAACAATAATT
>JANMIV010000238.1:0-3374 GCA_031375995.1 Bacteroidota bacterium | reverse complement strand
ACCAACCTTTACATACTGAAGTAGTAGATGAGGTAGTGGCAGCACCTGTTCAACCTGCGGTAGAGCAACCTATTAAAATGAATTTGATAGATGAGGTAACAGAAGTAAACGAGGAAGAGGCGCATATAGACGAAGAATTGCGCTTTGAGTTACGCATAGATGAAAGTATAGAAGTGAGCCCAATAGAAGAAGCTTTGCCACGTTTTGAATTGAATGTAGTGGAAGAGCCAGCTATGGAAATAGAAAGTAAGATTGAGGCTATTTTCGATTTACCAGTTATAGCAGAAAAAGATGCGGTGGTAGAAAGCAAAATTCAATCGGTAATAAGCAATATTCCTCCTGTTGAATATACCGTTAATACCATGCAAGAAACGGAAATGGATGCTAATTTTCAGGAGCAAGACAAAAAAATTGAGCGTCAAATTCAACGCATCAAAGAGTTGAAAAACCTAAATATTACCATCAACAACCCGCAAGGCTTGCGCGATTTAGAAAAAGAACCAGCGTACAAACGCAGAAACAAAAAGCTAGACGATGTGCCACATAGCTCAGAGCAACAAATTTCACGTTTGAGTTTGTTTGAAGACTTAGCCAATGGTCGTTCGGAAATAAAAACCAACAATTCATTTTTACACGATAACGTGGACTAAGCCATACTATAAAGAGAGATAAAAACAGCCACTGCAATTGAGTTGCAGTGGCTGTTTTGTTGAATAAAAACCTGTAAAGTGCTTACATTCAGCTACAATTCCTATCAATTTATACACATGCTAAAGTTTTAAAGCCAATAGGTATTATTTTGCCACTTTAAAAGCATAGAGAATATGCTTAATTGCAATAATGGCCAAGAAACAAAATACAGCAAATACCGAGAACGAAACACCTTTAATGAGGCAGTACAACCAAATAAAGGTAAAGTATCCGGGTGCTATTTTGCTGTTTAGGGTGGGCGATTTTTACGAAACTTTTGGAACAGATGCCATTAAAACGGCTGAAATTTTGGGTATTGTACTCACCAAACGTGCCAATGGGCAAGCTTCTCATATTGAATTGGCGGGGTTTCCCCACCACTCGCTTGATACGTATTTACCCAAATTGGTAAGGGCAGGTCAGCGGGTAGCCATATGCGACCAATTGGAAGACCCTAAAATGACCAAAACCATTGTAAAACGAGGTGTTACAGAACTAATTACGCCTGGTGTAAGTTACAATGACAAAATACTAGATAACAAAAGCAATAATTACCTATGTGCCGTCCATTTGGATGGCGAAAAGGAAGCAGGCGTGGCTTTCTTGGATTTATCAACAGGAGAGTTTATGGCTTCAGAAGGCTCGTTGGAGTATATTGATAAATTAATACAAGGATTTAAGCCTTCTGAGATTTTGGTTTCCAAAAAGCAGTTTGCTTTCTTTAAGCAAAAGTTTGGCGAAAAATTATACAGTTACCAGTTAGATGAATGGGTTTTTCAATACCAGTATAGTTATGAAAAAATGCTCAATCAATTTGGTACTCAAAATTTAAAAGGTTTTGGTATCCAAGAAATGCCATTGGCCATTACGGCTGCTGGCGTATGCTTGCATTATTTAGCAGAAACACACCACGAGCAGATTGGTCATTTCCAAAGTATAAGCCGCATAGATGAAGACAAATATGTGTGGTTGGACAGATTTACCATTCGCAATTTAGAATTGGTACAAAGCAGTAACGACAATGGAGTATCTTTAATTCAAGTAATAGATAAAACGGTAACACCCATGGGTGCCCGTTTATTGAAACGCTGGCTGGTATTGCCCTTACGCGATTTAGCCCAAATAAAGGAGCGTTTGGATATAGTAGATTTTGCTAAGCAACAAAAAAGTTTCCGTATTCAAATAATAGATATATTGAAACAAATTGGCGATTTAGAACGCATGGTTTCCAAACTAGCCATGAGGCGTATAAGCCCACGGGAATTGTTACAACTCAATCGCTCGTTAAAGCAACTAGAACCTTTACAAAAGCTATTTTTACAACAAAACAATCCATTGCTGCAAAAGCTAGCCGATCAAATAAACCATTGCAAATGGGCTATTGAGAAGTTAGATAAAGACCTGCATCCAGAAGCACCAGCAACTGCCAATAAAGGCAATGTAATCAATAGTGGTGTAAATGCGGAATTGGACGAATTGCGTGCCATTGCTTTTGGTGGCAAAGATTATTTGCTGCAAATGCAAACCAGAGAGCAACAAAAAACGGGTATTAGCAGTTTAAAAATTTCGTTCAATAATGTATTTGGTTATTACATGGAAGTAACCAATTCCCATAAAGATAAAGTGCCTGAAAACTGGATAAGAAAACAAACCTTAACCAATGCTGAACGCTATATAACCGAAGAGCTAAAGCTATATGAAGATAAAATTTTAGGTGCGGAAGATAAAATTGCAGTGATCGAAGAAAGACTATACAATGACTTGATTTCTGCCCTGCAAGATTACGTATTGCCTATACAACAAAATGCCATAGTACTGGCTAAAATTGATTGCTTATTTGCTTTTGCTGAATTGGCAGAAGCCAATAACTATTGCCGACCACAACTGGAAGAAAGCAGCATATTGAATTTGGTAGATTTGCGCCACCCCGTTATAGAAAAGCAATTACCTATTGGCGAAGCCTATGTTGCCAACGATTTGTTTTTAGACAATCAAAAGCAACAAATGATTATTCTAACGGGCCCAAATATGAGTGGTAAATCTGCCGTATTGCGCCAAACCGCTTTGTGTGTGTTAATGGCACAAATAGGGTGTTTTGTGGCTGCTAGCAGTGCGCTAATTGGGGTGGTTGATAAAGTATTTACCCGCGTAGGTGCCAGCGATAATTTAAGTGCTGGTGAAAGTACCTTTATGGTTGAAATGACCGAAACGGCCAGTATATTAAATAATATTTCAAAAAATAGTTTAATCCTGTTAGACGAAATTGGGCGTGGTACCGCTACTTACGATGGCGTTTCCATAGCTTGGTCTATAGCCGAGTATTTAAACAAACATCCTTACAAACCTAAAACACTATTTGCTACCCATTACCACGAGTTAAATGAGTTGGAGCAAGCAGACAATGGCATAAAAAACTACCATATAGCCGTAAAGGAAACCGATAAAAAAGTAATATTTCTGCGTAAACTAGCCCTTGGTGGTAGTGAACATAGTTTTGGTATTCATGTAGCTAAAATGGCGGGTATTCCAAGTTTAGTAACCAATAGAGCCGCAGAAATACTCAAGTTATTGGAGCAAGATAGGGTAGAAGGAATTGGCTCGGCATCAACGGCAAAAGTAAAAGCACCTACTATACAATTGAGCATGTTTCAGGTAGAAAATCCCGAATTAGAAGAAATAAAAAA
>JANMIV010000223.1:0-1351 GCA_031375995.1 Bacteroidota bacterium | reverse complement strand
AATCAAAACGATAGGCTTCAGAAAGTAACTCATACTGTTGTAGATGAAAATCTGCATTTCTAATCAGCTGATTATCAATACTTTGTTTTGCTTCGTTAAAAGTTCTTAGAAAAAGTTTATCTAATTTTCTGATGCGGTATTGTGCTACTACAAGACATTTTTTAGTATTTATATTTGCTTTTTCGGCTTCTATTGCCCAAAAATCCTCTATCAATTGTAGCAATAAACTACTTGCCAAACGCATTTTGTTGTCGTTGTATTTTTTGTCTTTTGGGAATAAAAATACAAATATTTTTTCTTTTGTCCACGCTGTGGTTTGCTGATTTTCGGTCAAAAAAGCAAACAAAAGTTGTACATCTTCACGTTGATTGAAGTATGGAGAAGCCAAAAATTTCTTTATTTCTCTAATCTCTCGCTTATCGAGTGTTTGTATAACTTGGAAAATTAAGGTATCTTTCATTTATTTGGCGTTTTATAAATTATTTTATTATAAATAGTTTTTATTTCAAGAATAAGAATATTTATACAAAAATAGTTATAAATTATTGATAATCAAATATTTATAGCTGAAATTATAAAATAATTTTATACAATTGGTAAAATTTGTATTTTGTGACTTAAATAAAAATACTGAATTTTGTATCATCAAAGGAATAAACAACAATAAAAAATTTTAAAAATAATTTATCATGAAAAAAATCGTCCCTATTTTTCTTTTTATTTGCCTTCAAATAATAGGTTTGAAGGCGCAATCTGCACCATCTGTTTTCTTAAAAGTGATTATAACAGAAACTGCGGATAAAGTAAAAGCAGATGTACTTATACTCTCAAACGATAGCATTATTGGTTTTCAACTTTCTATGCTTTGGGATAGTACAGTAGTTAAAACTCCTGTAATAAGTAGTAACTTATCTGGTTTTTCTTCAAACAATTTTAATCTTAAATCTGATTACTTGGCTGTTTTTTGGACAGATGGAAAAGTTAATTCCAATTATCTTAACGGACAAACATTATTCACGGCTACTTTTGACAAAAAAGGCACGCTTGGAAATCCCAAAATTCGTATAGTGGGAAATCCTGTACCGATAGAATTTGTTGGTTCGAATTTTAATATTTTAAAATACAAGGTACTTGGCGATTTTGATAATCCTTATCCTATTTCTGGAAAAGTTTTTACCGACCTAAACCAAGATTGCAAAATAAATACAGGTGATATGCCTTTTGGAAATCAAGTCGTAAGGGCTTATAATCCTAATGAAGGTAATTATTATACTTATAGTGACGCAAGTGGAAATTATACATTGTATGTAATGAAGCCTAACCTGCCTTACACGGTTAGTGTTTTGCCGAA
>JANMIV010000215.1:0-7112 GCA_031375995.1 Bacteroidota bacterium | reverse complement strand
TAGTTATACTTTATTAATACAAGCCAATAAATTCTTATTATATTTATTAGGTGTAAAAAGAAAATGGAGAGTGGCAAAAAAAAGAGATAGTTTTTCCAGTGGCTTTTATATGCTAAGCAAAAGCTAATAAGAATAATGGTAATGGCTATTCCATTGCATCCTTCGGTAATGTTTATAATTTTTTTGTTTTTGTAAATAAGCACATCACCTACCTGTAAAAGACTTGGTCTGTAATCAAAGTTTTCAAATAAAGTACATACTGATGTAGTAGTAAGACGGGTAAAAATATCAATATTTGACTCGTATAATCCGAGCATTAATTGATAAAACCCATTGAGAACTAAATAGCTTAGTGTAAAAATTAGAACAAACTGAATTGCCTTGTTTTGAAGCATTTTTAAGCGCTAGATTTAGGAAAATAATGCTTTTTCTTTGGCTTATTTTCTTTATTTATAGATGCAGAAGAGTTATTAGGTTTAGTATTTATTTTTTTCTCAACCTTTGGCCCTTTTCTTTCTGTAGAATTGTTATTTCTTCTTGGTTGATTTCCCCTTGACTGTTCTTTGGTAGAAGGTGGATTATGATCCATTAATGGATATGGGTGCTCTTCTACAACTGGTATTGTTTTGCCAATTAATTTTTGAATGTCTCTTAAATATTCCTTTTCTTCTGCATCGCAAAAAGATATTGCAATACCGCTAGCTCCAGCTCTTCCTGTTCTACCAATTCTGTGAACGTATGTTTCAGCTATATTGGGTAGTTCAAAATTAATTACATGTGAAAGATTGTCAACATCAATTCCTCGAGCTGCAATATCGGTTGCAAGTAAAACGCGTGTATGACCTGTTTTGAAGTTTGTTAATGCTCGCTGCCTAGCATTTTGTGATTTATTGCCGTGTATAGCTTCCGCTTTTACATTTATTTTAGCAAGTTCTTTAACCACCTTATCTGCCCCATGTTTTGTTCTAGTAAATACTAATACACTTTTTATTTTTGGGTCTTTTAAAAGTAAAGCTAATAAGTTTTTTTTGTTTCCTCTATCTATAAAATAAACGAATTGTTCAATTTTATCTACTGTAGAAGATACAGGAGTTACTTCTATTTTTAAAGGATTTACTAAAATAGTGTTGGCTAACTTTTGAATTTCACTGGGCATAGTTGCAGAGAAAAACAAAGTTTGCTTTTTAGGAGGTAATTTAGGAAGAATTTTTTTTATGTCGCTAATAAAACCCATGTCCAACATGCGATCTGCTTCATCTAATACAAATATTTTGATATTATTTAAATGAATATACTTTTGATTCATTAAATCAAGTAAACGACCTGGCGTTGCCACTAAAATGTCCACTCCTCGCTTAAGGGCTTCTGTTTGGCTATGTTGCGATACTCCACCAAATATTACCAAGGTTTTTAAATTACAATATTTGCCATATGCGTTAAAGCTTTCTTCAATTTGGATGGCAAGTTCGCGTGTTGGAGTTAATATGAGTGATTTAATTACTCTTGGATCTTTACTTTCGTTTTGCTCCTTGTTAAGCAACTGAAGAATTGGAATGGCAAAAGCCGCTGTTTTACCAGTACCAGTTTGAGCACAACCCAATAAATCGTTTTTATTTAATACAATAGGAATAGATTCCTCCTGAATAGGAGTAGGGGTGGTATAACCTTCATCTTTTAATGCCTTTAGAATAGGCTCAATAAGGTTTAATTTTTGAAATGACATGAATTTTTTAATATTTGGGGAAGATAGCCTAATAATTGCTATTTTAACTCTCTTTTGTTTATTGTGTGCGCAAGTTTAAGATAGTTCGTTAACTATAGCCAAAAGATTGCTAGCAATATATTCAATAGTTTCTTTTTTCATTTCAGTATGAATAGGTAGTGATAATACTGATTTGCATAACATTTCCGATACAGGAAAATGCTCTTCAGGTCTACTGTTATTTATAAACGCCTTTTGTTTATGGAGCTCAATTGGGTAGTAAACCATAGATGGTATATGACGTTCTAATAATTTTTTTCTTACAAGATCTCGATCAATTCCTTTTAATTGTAAGGTGTATTGGTGAAAAACGTGTGTTGATTTATTATTTCGTTTGGGAATAATAATATTGGGGTGCTTGCCTAGCCATTCATCGTAGTAGTCGGCCACTTCGTTTCGGGCATATTCATACGAATCTAGATGAGGTAATTTTGCATTTAGTACAGCAGCTTGAATAGAGTCTAGTCGAGAATTTACTCCAATTACATCATGGATATATTGTACTGATTGGCCATGGTTGCAAATCATACGTATTTTTTGTGCTAACGTATCATCATTTGTCATTAGTGCTCCTCCATCACCGTAACAACCTAAATTTTTTGATGGAAAAAATGAAGTTGTACCTATTGTACCTATGCAACCAGCTCTTTGTTTAGTACCGTTTTGAAAAGTATATTGTGAGCCTAAGGCTTGAGCAGTATCTTCAATAATATATAAATTATGCTTTAGTGCTAGCTTTTTTATTTCATCCATATTGGCACATTGACCAAATAAATGCACAGGAACGATTGCTTTTGTTTTTTCAGTAATTTTCTTTTCAATTAGTTCAATATCAATACAAAATGTTTCGGGCTCTACATCTACCATTACTGGGGTAAGGCCGAGTAGGGCAATAACTTCTGCAGTTGCTACATAAGTAAAAACAGGTAGTAGAATTTCATCGCCTTGTTTTAAATCAAGGGACATCATTGCAATTTGCAGAGCATCTGTTCCATTAGCGCAAGCAATTACATTTTTTACGTTTAAATATTCAGCTAGACTATCTTCAAATTTTTTTACTTGGGGACCTTTAATAAATGAGGCGTTGTCAATTACTTCTTGTATTCCTGCATCTATTTCGTCTTTAATTTTAGCGTATTGACTTTTTAGGTCAACCATTTGAATGTTTTCCATTATTTAATTCTAGTAACTATATTATCTTTTAAGAGGTATTCTTGGTTTGTTTCAGGGCAAATGCCAATTCCATCAGCGTTAAATTGAAGGCGATGTCCGTATTCGCTCACCCAACCAATTTGCTTTGCCGGATTGCCGACAACTAATGCATAGTCTGGAACTGTTTTGGTAACAACCGCGCCAGCTCCAATAAATGCAAATTCTCCAATGTTGTGACCACAAACAATGGTTGCATTTGCACCAATACTGGCACCTTTTTTTACTATTGTCTTAGCATATTCATTTCTTCTATTTACAGCGCTTCGTGGATTTATAACATTTGTAAATACCATTGATGGTCCTAAAAAAACATCATCTTCACAAATAACACCTGTATATATAGAAACATTGTTTTGTATTTTAACATTTTTTCCGAGAATCACTTCTGGTGAAACCACTACATTTTGGCCAATATTACATTTGTCACCAATGGTGCAATTAGGCATAATATGAGAAAAATGCCAAATCTTAACATCATTTCCAATGGAACAGCCTTCATCTATTATAGCAGATTCATGAACAAAATAATTAGCCATTGTTGTTTTGTTTTAGTTTTTTGATATCACGGGTTTCATAAATGCGCTCAATTATGTCAACTACTTTTAATCCTTCAAGTGCATTTGCAGTTATTGTATCTTTTCCGTTTAAGGTGTTTACAACGTTTTCTATTACATAATGATGGTTTGCAGCACTTCCTTTAAACGGGCCATAATCATTTGGAGCATTAGTAGGTGGTAATTCTGGCATAGTATAATTTTCTATATGGCAATACTCCACTAAATTCATGTATTGTCCGCCCACTTTAAAACTTCCTTTAGAACCAACAACGGTAATACTGCTTTCCATATTGGTATCCCATACCGAAGTAGAAAAGTTAATACAACCCATACCACCATTTACAAACTCAAAATTAATTAAACCGCTATCTTCAAACTCAGTATTTGTTTTATGGTTAAAATCTGCAAAGGTTGCTTTGATGTTTTTTATATCTCCAAATACCCAATACATTATATCAATAAAATGACTGAATTGAGTAAATAATGTACCACCGTCCAATGCTAATGTTCCTTTCCAACCTCCTTGTTTATAGTAGCGATTATCTCTATTCCAGTAACAATTTACCTGAACAGTTAAAACATCACCAATGGTGCCATTACTAACTATTTCTTTCATCCATTTACTTGGAGGGCTGTATCTGTTTTGTTTCACAACAAATACCTGTTTACTCATTTGCAGTGATTTAAAAATAACAGATTCACATTCTGCTTTGGTTAAGCCCATTGGTTTTTCTATTACTACATGATAGCCTGCCTCTAAAGCTTTGATGGCATATGGACAATGGAAGCCATTTGGAGTGGCTATATTTACTATATCAGCATCTATTTTAGCAGCTAAAAACTCGTCAATGCTTATAAAGAATTGAGCACCTTTAGGAAACAATTCATGTTTAACAGCATCAGGGTTTACATCTACCACTGCTACAACTTTTGCTCCTGGATATTCATTGGCAATAGTAGCATGTCTTTTTCCTATGTGTCCAAAGCCAATAATTGCAAATTTTATTATATTCATTGGGGTATTACTTTTAGTTTGTTAATAAAAATTGTGCCATTGATTCTGCCGCTTTTCCTCCTCCATATAATTCTGATGCCTTATGGAATGGCTTTTGTTTTAATTCATTAAATGCATTGAATATTGCATCAGAATCAGCACCTGTAATAATATTATATCCGTTTTCTACTAATTCAATCCATTCTGTTTGATCTCTAAAAGTAATACAAAATTTATTGAAAAAATAAGCTTCCTTCTGAAGCCCACCACTATCAGTGCATACCAGTAGGCAATTGTTAATGAGTTGTATCATATCAAAGTAGCCAACAGGGTCTATACATAAAAAATCAAATTGTATATTGTTTTTTTCTAAAATTGATTTAGTTCTTGGATGAATTGGTAAAACAACTTTTATGGTTTCGTTTATTTTATTGAGGGCCTTTATTATTGAAGAAAGGCGTTCTACATTATCCGTATTTTCAGCCCGATGGATTGTGGCTAATACAAATTGTTTTTCAGTTAGTTGAAGTGAATTAAGAATTTGTGATTTTTGATTTGATTTGTCAAGATAATATAGAGCTGCATCTTGCATTACGTCACCACTTTCTACTATTTTGCAAGTGATATTATCAAAACCTTCGTTTTTCAGGTTCTTAATGGATTGCTTGGTAGGACAAAAAAGAATATCGCTTATTCTATCGGTAAGAATTCTATTTATTTCTTCAGGCATTTCCATATTAAAACTTCTAAGTCCAGCTTCCACATGTACAACCTTTATATGGATTTTTTTTGCGGCCAATGCTCCCGCTAAAGTGCTGTTTGTATCACCAAAAACTAGCACATAGTCTGGTTTCTCCTGTAAAAGAATTTTTTCTATTCCCTCTAACATTTGACCTGTCATAGCTCCATGTCCTAATCCATTTATGTTTAAATGGTAGTCGGGTTTTGGAATTTCCATTTCATCAAAAAATATATCGGACATGTTTTTATCAAAATGTTGTCCAGTATGAATGATTATTTCTTTGATATTTGAATGTTTTGAAAATGCTCTGGATAAGGCTGCTGCCTTTATAAATTGAGGTCTTGCACCAATTACTGTGATAATTTTCATTTAGTTATTTAAAGTATTCTTTATAAATTGAACAACGGAATACAAATCTTCATTGCTTAGGTTGCTACCAGAGGGTAGGCATAGTCCATTATTAAATAATTGTTCAGCTACACCTGTTCCATAAAATGGATATTTTTCAAAAATGGGTTGTAAATGCATTGGTTTCCATAAAGGACGACTTTCAATATTTTCTTTTTCCAATGCCAAACGAATATCTTCTCTAGTAATTCCATTTGTTTTAGTAGCGTCCACTAGTATGGTACTTAGCCAACGGTTGCTATAATAGCCAGAGGGTTCATTTACAAATGTTATTCCATCCACATTATTCAAATTCTTTAAGTATAAATCAAAATTATGTCGTCTTTGATTTACTCTGTCCTGTAAAACAGTCATTTGACCACGTCCAATTGCCGCACAAACATTGCTCATTCTGTAATTAAAGCCAATATGTGAATGTTGGTAATGTGGTGCAGCATCTCTGGCTTGGGTTGCTAAAAAACGCGCATGGTTTATATATTCTTGGTTGTTGGAAATCAATGCTCCTCCGCCACTCGTAGTAATAATTTTATTTCCGTTAAATGAAAGAATTCCTAGTTCACCAAAAGTTCCACAAGCTTTATTGTTAATACTAGAGCCTAATCCTTCAGCAGCATCCTCTATAACAGGAATATTGAATTCATTTGCTATGGCTAAAATTTCATTCATTCTTGCTGGCATACCATATAAATGAACAGGAATGATGGCTTTTGGCTTTTTACCCTTAGCAATTCTATCTTCAATAGCTTTGCGTAATTGAGTAGGGCACATATTCCATGTATCTGTTTCTGAGTCAACAAATATAGGAGTGGCTAGCTGGTATATAATAGGGTTGGCTGAAGCTGAAAATGTAAAACTTTGGCAAATAACCTCATCCCCTTGTTTTACTCCTAATAATATGAGCGCTAAATGAATAGCAGCAGTGCCTGAACTTAAAGCAGCAGCATTTTCCGAATGGGTAAAATTACATAAGTCTTTTTCAAAGCCATCTACATGCGGACCTAATGGAGCAATCCAATTCGTATCAAAAGCTTCCGTAACATATTCGAATTCTTTACCACTCATGTGTGGTGATGAGAGCCAAATTTTGGGTCTAGTCATTAATTTAATTTTATTATTTAGTTATTATTTGGCAGTTATTTTTCAATAATCTTAGCAGGAACTCCTATGGCGGTGGAATTGTCGGGTAAATTCTTTGTAACAACCGCTCCTGCTCCAATATTGCACCACTTACCAATTACTATATTGGGTAATATAACTGCACCAGATCCAATAAATGTACCTTCTCCAATTTTCACGTTTCCTGATATATGTACTCCAAACATTATTGATACATAATCTTCAATAAGTGCATCATGACCTATGGTTGAGTTAATATTAATAATTACATGGCTTCCTATTGTAACATTGATTGTAGTTACAACACCTTGGCAAATAATA
>JANMIV010000187.1:0-2638 GCA_031375995.1 Bacteroidota bacterium | reverse complement strand
ATCCATGGCGCTAGACTCTCTAAAGTATAAAACTACTCCAATACAACCAACCCATAATATTAAGTTGACACTTGGTACATACAATTGCCCTTTCATTTCACTAGGAAACTTAATCATTACTTTAGGCCAAACATTTAAACGAATGGCTTCGGAAATAAGGGTAAATGAACCACTAATTAATGCCTGACTAGCAGTAATAGCAGCCATAGCAGCTATAGCAATACCATAAGGTAAAAATCCAGGTGCCATTAAATCGTAAAAAGGATTGATAGCTGCTTCTGCCAATGTTTGCCCCTCATGTGCCAAGAGGTTAGCTCCTTGTCCAAAATAATTGAATAATAGGGCTGATTTAACAAAAATCCAGCTTACACGGATATTGTTTTTACCACAATGGCCTAAATCTGAGTACAAAGCCTCAGCCCCAGTAGTACAAAGGAAAACAGCTCCCAAAATCCAAAAACCTTCGTGGTAATTTACAAGCAAATTATACGCATAGTAAGGGTTTAAACAATTTAAAACATCAATATGGCTGCCTATTTTACTTAAACCCAAAATAGCCAACATACCAAACCATACCAACATAATAGGGCCAAAAGCCTTACCTACTATGGAAGTTCCTACTCGTTGTATTAAGAATAAAAAACTAATAATAGCAATTACAATAGGAACTGTTGGAATATTAGAAAAATCAAAAGTCTCAGATTTAATTAAACGCAAACCCTCAATAGCCGAGGAAACAGAAATAGGGGGTGTAATTACCCCATCTGCCAATAAAGCACAGCCACCAATAATAGCTGGAAAAATCAAGTATGGTCTGCGCCTTCTTACTAAAGCGTATAAAGAGAAAATTCCTCCCTCCCCATTGTTATCGGCATTTAGCGTTATAATTACATATTTTAATGTGGTTTGTAGGGTCAGTGTCCAAACAATGCAGGAAAGACCCCCATAAATAAGGTCTTTTGAAATTAATTTATCACCAACAATGGCATTTAAAACGTAAAGTGGTGATGTTCCAATATCGCCAAAAATAATCCCTAAAGTAACTAAAAGCCCAGCTAAGGACAACTTGTTACTGCTACTATGATGTTCGCCCACGATTCTTTCTTTAATAAAATAAGCATGCAAATGTATAGGTTCATTTATAATAGCCAAATTTTTTATGTAACTATTATTTGGGCTGTTGTCAAATAATTAATTTATTGATTGAAGGTTTTTTATAAGTAAATATTATTTTGCCAGCATTATCAAATTAAAACAATTTTGATTCAAACAATTATTAAAGGCTACGTTACTGGATTAATTCTCTCCCTTTCATTTGGTGCAGGTTTTTTCTCCCTTTTACATACCAGTATTAGTAAAGGTTATAAAAAAGGCTTACTTATTGCCTTGGGCATGTTGTTGAGCGACCTTTTCTTTGTTGCTTTATGTGTGTTTGCCGCCAGCTTTGTTTCTGAGCAATTACAAAAATTGGATACAGAAATACGGGTAATGGGTTTTGGAGCACTCATTACTTTGGGTATTATTACGTACCGCAAAACAGCTAGCGACCCCAATCAAATACAAACAGACACAAGCGGAAATCTCATTTATATCATGAAGGGAATTATGCTTAATAGCATTAATCCGCTTACTTTATTATTTTGGCTTGGCTTGGCCGCTTTTGTAAAAAGCAGTTTACCTACCCTGTTTGAAGTGGTTTTATTTTTTAGCATTACGCTAGGTGCTATGTTCTTCCATCAATTTATTATTTGTTATTCCGCCAATAAAGTAAAACACTTACTTTCTGCAAAAATGCAGCAGTTACTCAACCATATTATAGGTATAGTATTTATAGTAGTAGCTTTTGCTATGCTTTGGCCCGTTATTGAAAACAACCTATTGAAGTAAAACAATTTCATTTTTTTAAACACCATTCAAAAATTAAACTTACATACATATGCAAAGAGATACCCTTATATTTGATTTAATCAACCAAGAAAAAAGCCGCCAAGAACATGGCATTGAACTAATAGCTTCGGAAAACTTTACCAGCCCACAAGTAATGGAAGCTATGGGAAGTGTGCTAACCAATAAATATGCCGAAGGCTTGCCTGGCAAACGTTACTATGGTGGTTGCGAAATAGTAGATGTGGTAGAAAATTTAGCCATAGATAGGTTAAAACAAATGTTTGGTGCTGCATGGGCCAATGTGCAACCACACTCAGGGGCGCAAGCCAATGCTGCAGTTATGTTGGGCTGCTTAAATCCAGGTGATAAAATATTAGGCTTTGATTTATCGCATGGCGGGCATTTAACACATGGCTCTCCCGTTAATTTCTCAGGAAAACTATATGTACCCTCATTTTATGGAGTGGAACAAGAAACAGGCTTAATTGACTGGAACAAAGTAGAAGCCAAAGCGCATGAGGTAAAACCCAAAATGATTATTTGTGGTGCTTCTGCTTATAGCCGCGACTGGGATTATGCCAGATTGAGAGCTATTGCCGATGCAGTTGGGGCTATATTATTGGCCGACATTTCTCATCCTGCTGGTTTAATTGTAGGTAAATTATTGAACGACCCTATTCAGCATTGCCATATAGTTACTTCCACTACCCATAAAACACTGCGAGGTCCAAGGGGCGGCATCATTTTGATG
>JANMIV010000147.1:0-3096 GCA_031375995.1 Bacteroidota bacterium | reverse complement strand
TGCTATTTATATCGCTGCTTCAGCAACAAGTTCTTCTTTTTCTGCCTTTTGAATTAGCTGCAAGTTCAACTCACATGCTTTATTTACACTTATTTTTACACTTTTATCTTTCAACCAAAGGGCTATTGCCTCATTATCATTCATTAAGGTCAATAAATCAAAGGCTGGCGCAGTAGCATTTGTTTTGTTTATAGCTTTACCATTTACTAACTCTAAACCAAAAATATAGCCTAATTTATTTTTAGCACCAGTAGAAACAAATTCATGCTTGTATATCTGTAATTTTTGGTCGCTATCTTCCGTTTTTTTTAGTAGAATTCTAATAATAGGTAGGTATTTTTTCCAAAGTTGTGTGTAAACGCCTGCGTCTCTCATGGGACAAATGTATTTATTTTTTTGTTAGCACAAACTTATTTGAGCAATTTTTTTTAATAAAAGCGTTAATGCTCCCTATTTAAAATAGCCCATTTCAAATAAAATAGTTGACATACACAACTATTTACAAAACCAACTATATTGCGCCCTCATTTATGGCAACTAAAAAAGAATTAGCACCAATACCTTTTAATGACCCAGCAATCCCCTTGGCATTCGGATTCAATATATTGGCTAAAAAATACCATTGCGCTGCTGCTAAAATGTTTGAAGATGTAAGTTTAGAAAAGCACTTTTTTATTCTAAGTTTAATTAGCAAAAATGAAAATATGACCCAGCAATGTCTGGCTAAATATCTTGATATGGACAAGGCAATGGTGGTACGAGTAATTGACTACTTATCAGAAAAAGGTTTGGTAAAAAGAGAGATAAATATGCTTGATAGAAGAGAACACAAACTGATTGCTACCAAAAAAGCGGCAAAGTGTACTCCCAAAATCAATCAAGTTTTTAGCAGTATAAACAATGCAGCACTAGCAGGATTTACTGCTAAAGAAACAAACACTTTTTACGAATTAATGAGTAAAATAATGGATAACATGAACCAATTACCGAAGCTAAAGTGCGAAGCAAAGGTTGAAAACAAAAACAAATATGACTAGAAAATCAATAATATGGCTAACAATGATAGTCATTACCATCGCTTTACTTACATGGCTTAGAATACAATCAAAACAAACACCTGGTAATGCCAATACCCAAAAGAAACGGCAAGCTTCTGTAGTAAATGTAGGTATTTATATAGTAAAAAAGAGTACTTTAAGTACCAATATTCAAACAGTTGGTAATATGATGGCCAATGAAGAAGTTGATTTAAGGTGCGAAACTCAAGGTAAAGTAACTAAGATAAATTTTATAGAAGGGCAAACAGTCAGTAAAGGGCAGTTATTGGTAAAAATAAATGATGCCGACTTGCAAGCACAGCTAAAAAAGGCACTATCCACTAAAAAATTAAAAGATGAAACAGAGAAAAGAAACAAACAGCTTTTAGGCAAAGGAGCTATCAGTGCAGAATATTATGATTTATCGTTAAATGAACTCAATAGTATAAACGCTGATATAGAACTGATAAGAGAACAAATAAAAAAAACAGAAATTATAGCTCCGTTCGCTGGTTTAATAGGGCTTAGAAATATTAGTGAGGGTAGTTTTATAAACAGTACTACCTCTGTAAGCCGATTGCAAAATATAGATCAGATAAAAATTGAGTTTTCCATCCCAGAAAAGTATGCTACCAAAATAAAAACAGCTATGCCCATTCAATTTACTGTAGAAGGAGAAAATAAAAAGTTTGAAGCTAAAATATATGCCATTGACCCCAAAATAGACCCGATTAATAGAAATGTAATAGCAAAAGCCATTTATAATAACCAACAAAAGCTATTAAAGCCTGGTACTTTTGCCAAAATTGATATTATGCTTGAAACAAACACCAATGCTATATTGATTCCAACACAGGCTATTGTACCCATACTTAAAGGCCAAAAAGTATTTCTTGTGAAAGGAGATTCTGCCATAGAAAGACCTATAAATATTGGAAACAGAACCGAAATAAACGTGGAAGTAATAGATGGCTTAAAGGAGTTAGACACCGTTATTGTTAAAGGTGTGATTCAGATGAAAAAAGGGACAAAAGTAAAAATTACCAATTAAGTAATTCACAAATCAAAAAATGAGTTTAAGTTCCATAAGTATAAATAGGCCAGTACTTGCCACGGTTATGTCCATTATTATCATATTGTTTGGTGTTATTGGCTATACCTTTCTAGGCGTAAGAGAGTATCCTTCCATTGACCCACCCGTTATTACTGTTCGTACCAGTTATACTGGAGCCAATGCTGATATTATAGAATCGCAAATTACAGAACCACTTGAAAAAGCCATCAATGGCATTGCTGGCATACGCACTATTTCCTCTGCCAGTAATCTTGGAACAAGCAATATAACTGTAGAGTTTAACTTAGATGCTGATTTGGAAAGTGCCACCAATGATGTGCGCGACAAAGTATCGCAAGCTGTGCGTCAGTTACCGCAAGATATAGATGCTCCCCCAGTAGTTAGTAAAGCCGATGCAAACTCTGACGCTATTATTTCTCTCACCGTACAAAGCAATACCAAAAACCAATTAATGGTGAGCGATTATGCTGAAAATGTATTACTGGAAAAATTACAAACCATTCCCGGTGTAAGCAGTATTCAAGTATGGGGACAAAAAAAATACGCCATGCGCTTATGGCTCAATCCCATAAAAATGGCCTCTTACGGACTTACCCCATTAGATATAAAAAACGCACTGGATAAGGAAAACATTGAACTTCCAGGTGGAAAAATTGAAGGCAATAGCACTGAACTAACTGTAAAAACGGTAGGCAGATTTACCAATGAGACTGATTTTAACAACTTAATTATTAAATCAGACAATAACCAAACCATACAATTTAAAGATATTGGCAATGCCATTATTGGGGCAGAAAATGAAGAAACCATTTTAAAAGAATCGGGTGTGCCAATGATTGGACTGGGAATAGTGCCCCAACCAGGAGCTAATTACATAGAAATTGCCACTGAGTTTTATAAGAGGTATGAGCAAATAAAGAAAGAAGTGCCTAGTGATATTCAGCTTGATGTAGCCATTGATAATACAGGATTTATTAAAACATC
>JANMIV010000110.1:0-5305 GCA_031375995.1 Bacteroidota bacterium | reverse complement strand
GCCATTATTGCCATTGTAGTTAATAATAAATTTTTTATCGGCCACCATAGAGTCAATAGTTGCACCAGCAAGACCAAAACCTTTTCCAAGGCTTGATGCTCCCATTACATTGTTTACATCATTAAGAGCGGTTTCTGTTTCATTAGAGAATGACGATTCGTCACTAGAGTGTTGAATTTGAGTAGCTGTATCGTCAGCAATATCATCGGTATTGTCTTTTTTGCATGATTGTACACCGAATGCGAATACGGCTACTAATAGAATAAATAGATTAATTTTTAGCTTTTTCATAATTATTGGGTTTAATTGATTGTTCAGATAGTATAAAAATGAAAAGGTTTAATGACTCTATTTTATTAAATTAAATTATTTGTATTTACGTTCATTCTAAAACCAATACCACATCATCTTGAGATACCAATTATGGAAAATTATTGGATGTTTCTAATGCTATTTGTTAAGAAAATAGGATTTGTTCAACTATTTTATTTTCATGCAAAGGTTTGATGTATCAATAAATTGTGTACACTTGCGTTGAAAAGGAAATAATAATTGTTGTAAGTAGTTTTAAATAGCCTTTTAGAGTCGAATAATTTCAAAGTAGTATTGCATTTACCCATAAAAAATCCCATAAATAAAATGATACTGCAAGGAAGTGTAAAAGCATTACTTCAACTATATAAAACAGCCATTGACGAATTGATTGAAACAATCAAGGACTTAAATAAGGAGCAATTGACTAAAATAATTGATACCAATACCAAGGATCCTGATGGTAAATCTGTACAGGCTATACTGGGTCATGTGGTTTGCTCAGGTTTTGGTTATATTATTTATATGGAAAATCATATTGGTTTAAACAAATCACGATTGGAAAAAATCCCTTTAGATGATGTTAATGCTTATACCATTCAATTGTTAGCAATGCATGAGTATAGCGAACAATTTTTTTTACAACATCCTACATTATTAATTGAAGAGATAGATAATACCAAGAAGATAAATGTAAGTTGGGGACAGCAATATGATGTGGAACAACTGATGGAACATGCAGTTATGCATGTAATGCGCCATAGACTGCAAATAATCCGTTTATTAGCAGTTAATTAGAATAAAGCACTAATATATCCATCTAAGACAGCTCCTACTTTTTTTGTTTTGGCCAAGTAGGAGCATTGGTTCCCCAGCTAATATCTACAAAATCACGTTGAGTAGTAAGTGTAGTCTTTTTTATAGGTTTGTCGTAATCTTTAAGAGGGATGGAACGTCCCATACTTTGTAATATTACTTTATTATTTTTCATCACATATATTACAGAGTAACCATAAAATTGTTCCTCATTGGAAAGGCATTTTGCATATTTACTTCCTGCATTTCCTGCTATTACTTGGTAGCTTTTACTTGCATTTGGTTGGGTACGAAAGTACATATGGCTATGGGCTGAAAGCATTGCCTCTACTTGGTTGTTTTCCATGGTTGGCCAAATACTATTGGTTACCGAAGAATCTATTAAATCATCAGCTTCTTTAACGCAATCAGCATAGCTCGGTTTATGACCCAATAAAAAAATATGTTTCGTATTTTTGTTTTTGCGTGCTTTTTGTATGTCGGCATTTATCCATTCGGTAGGAGCCAATCCAATTTCCTCTGATTTTTCAGGATTATAGGTATCTGTATTTACTATAATAAAATGGGTATCTTCATAATCGAAGGAATAAGTGAGGGTATTGAAGCCATTATTGGGTTTAGCATTATCTACTTTTTGTTTGGGTATATAGCCACCCATTATTTTCTGCCAAGTAGCTGTTGCCAGTGATGCGGGCAATTCAGGTGTTCCCTTGCCTTGAGATGGTTTATATAACATTTCATGGTTTCCTGGTACTGCCACCATTTGTATGCCTGATTTAGATATAGGAGAAAATGTTACATCATTATATACATTTACCCATGCTTTAAGTTCGCTTTCTAATACTTGTGGGTTCTTATCAAGTCCTAATACCAAATCGCCTAAGAAAAAAAAATAAGTGGGCTTGGGTTTTATAGCGCAAGCTTCTATAAAGCTGCGCTGCAATTGTGCTAAATTGGCAGTAGATGGATTTTGTTCCGATACATCTTTTTTATAGTCAATTCTATTGCAACCCATAAACACAAAGCTAAACAATACAGAATCTGGATTAAGTGGAGCTATTTCTATATTAGATTGCATATGCTCCGCATCAGAGTGCGTTTTTTTGTTTGATGAATCTGATCCGCAGCTATAATTGCCTAGAAGCAGCGCAATTATTATTACTTGATACAAGGGGTAGTAATGTTTCATGTTTTTTATAATAAAAATAGGTAGTTGTATTTTGAATATAAGCTATTTGTGTTTTTAGACTCTTCTAAACGCTTTGGCAAAAAAATGATTCAATCAATCAATTAGTTGTCTTCAGCTAGAATAGATTGTTTCAGTTTGTCCACTTTTGCTTTTATTTTTCTAAAGAATTGGTTGCGTTGTTTTTCACTCACTCCGCTAATTAAAATAGATTTTTTGATTAAGTTTTTAAGCCATTCTTCCGCTTCATTTACAAAAGAAGCATTGCTTGTAATCATCATATTAAAGGTATTGTAACTTACATACGACAACTTTGTACTGCCTATTTGTGCTATGATACTATTATTTCCCACCATTACCTCACTGTAATACATCGTAAAATTCTCTTTTCCATTTGTGAGCTTACTGCTTTTCTCACAAACATTTTGGAGCATTTCCATCTCAGCATATATGGCATTGCATACTGCTATAGCTTCTGCTTGTGTATAAAAGAAACCACTATCCCAAAAGTATTCTACTTGTTTAAGAGTGGAGTTGAAAGTGTCTTCTGTCCAAATTTCTGTGGAAGTGGTTTGGTTGTAATAGTTGGAAATTTCCTTGGCTATATGCACCAATTCTTCGCTAATAAGATGGGGTTCAAATTTTTTATCTCTAAAATCAACATCAGCCAATATGGTTTTTAGCCAATAAAATATTTTAAATCGAATCAGTAAATCATCATGAAAATGATGCCAAATAGGGACATCGTCAGCCGAATAAATAATGCTGTTTTCAGGTCTTGCACTTATTTGCTTTAAATTTCCGAGTATATTACCAAGCCATTCTTTGAATTTATCCTTATTATGCTCTAAATTGGTAAAGTTAAAACTAGCTTGGTTCCCATTGATGGCAATATTGTTATCGAAGTTAACTTTATAGGTGGCACAAAGCATGGCTACTTCGTTAATATTAAAGAGCTTTTCTCCCCTTATTCTTCTGTAAGCACTATCTATACTAATATCCAGTATATCTGCTATGCTTTGCACTAAATTTTCATGGGCAGGAATAGTTTCTTTTATTCTTTCCAAAAATAGTTGCTGAATATTTTTTGTCGATTCTTCGGTCATTTTTTGTATGATTTCAATATAGAAGGGGTATATTTTTTGCAAAATATGCAAATTAGACAATATTTTTTTGCAGAAATTGCAAAATTACAAAAATCAACACCTTTCGTTTTACAGAATAGTGTGTATTGCTTGTGATTTAATAAATGGGTTTTGAAACCAATTATAGCCCATGAAAAGTTTAGCTGTTTTTTGTGGTGTAAAATTTAAACAAATCACATTATGAAAACAACGATCAAGAATTTTAGAACATGCTTACTAATTGCATTCCTTTTTAGTGTTACTGCATTAAGCGCTCAAAAAACAAAACCAACAGTTACTATATTAAATGTGGATAGCAAAGGACTAACGCTAGACGCACAACAACTAGGAAATATTTTAAGAACCGAAGTAGAGAAGTTAGATACATTTGATGTAACAGATAAATACGATGTAAACTACCTGATTGAAAAAAACAAGCTAAATGTAAATAACTGCTATGGCAAAATGTGCTTATTGGAAGTAGCCAAAGTAATTCAAACTGATTACATGATAACAGGTAGTGCAGAGTTATTGGGAGAGAATTTAGTAATTACTTTGCGACTAATTAATATAAAGCAACAAAGTATAGAAAGAACAACCATAGAAGAGTTTAACAATTTACCGAATGAGTTACAGCAAATGGTAAAAATAACTGTTAGGAAAATGTTTAATTTGGATAATAACCAAGATCTGATGGTGAAGTTGACCAAAAAATTCGCCTATGAAAGTGCTATTAATAATCCTGCAAAGAGCAGAATTAATTTAGAAGGACCACGCTTTGGTTATACTTATTTGGTAGGTAAAGAAAATGAAGTTTTAAAGAGAAGCAAGAAAGATGGAGGTTACAACGCCAATCCTGCTATGTTTCAGTTTGGCTATCAATTTGAAAAACAGTATTTGAATGAAGGTAATTACCAAGCTTTATTTGAGTTTATTCCAATGATTACGGGTGTTGACCAACAATTAATAATACCTAGCTTAACATTTCTCAACGGATTTAGAAATAATAAAAATGGTTGGGAAATTGCTTTTGGTCCTACGGTGAGTATAGCCAATAAAATGGAAGGAGCGGAGTACAATGGAAAGTTTTATAATAAAAAAGACTTGGATAAATTGGGCATAAAAGACTATACTCTTGAAAAGCGAGTAGATAGTAGAGGCGAAATAGAATTAATAGGTGCTATAGTGGTGGCTTGCGGAAAAACAATTAAAAGTGGTAAACTCAATATTCCAATAAATGCTTGGGCTACCATTCCCAATACAGATGGTTTTAGAGTGGGTATTTCTTTTGGTTATAACTCTAAATTATAAATAGCTTTTTCATATATTATTCTCAGTATCTAAGTTTTATCAACTACATTTCGCAATCCTATATCATAATAACTTAAGCCAAACAAAGTAATGAGAAATAGTATAAGATATTTAATATTAGCAGTTGTTTTGTGCTTAAAGTTTACTCCTATATGTGGGCAAATAATTGATTCAGCTGGAACTGAAATAGTGAAAAGAAAAGTAATTATAGCACTTAAAGATAGCAGCTTTATAAAAGGAAAAATAATAGCTCAAGGTGCTTCGGAGTTAACAATAGAAACAAGTATGATTGGCGATATAGTAGTTGCTAAAATTGATATTTTAAAAATTACAGATGCCAATGATGAACTTGCTAATAAGCAATACTTAATATGGCATGAGCAAAACCGCAAAAACCCTAACAAGATTGATATAATAAAATTTAGTGGCAAAATTGATGGGTCTTATGTGCCTTATAAAGCCAGTCATACTTACTTTTTAAGTAATAGTTATGAAGGGTTTAAGAAGAACGAAGTGGTATATCAAAACATTTGGATATTTTACAATTCTTTGAATT
>JANMIV010000105.1:0-1144 GCA_031375995.1 Bacteroidota bacterium | reverse complement strand
TATACTAAAGTGAAATTGGTTTTCGGATTACGTTTTAATCTGTTTTTGCATATTTGAATGACTGAAATTTAGTTCCAATAAATGTTTTCAGTTCGTTTTTAAACAAATCAATATGGTCAAAAAAGGTATTAATTGCGATTTTAAATTCTTTAAATTCTGGATAATATTTAGTGTTGATTACTTTTTTTCTCATGAATTTCCATAGTCTTTCAATCAGATTTAAATTCGGAGAATATGGCGGTAAATATATTATTTTTATGAACGATTGATTAGCAATCCATTCTTTTACAAGTTTGGATTTATTGGCTCTACCATTGTCGGAAACTACAATCACACTAGTGAATTTGTCTTTATAAAATTCAGTAATTTGTTTCAATAATTCAATCGTAGAAACACTATTTATTGTTTTGTCTTGACGTACAATAACGTCTTGCGTAAAAGGGTTATATGCGCCATTTATATTGATACGTTCTCGACCAGTATTACTATTAATCCATCGAGATACACCCTTCATAGACCATATTTTTGATGGCTCTGAATTGTGCTGTGGATGTACAGCATCAATAAATACAATAGTTTGATTATCAGGAAGTTCGCTAACAATATTATCATATTTTTTTATGAAAATTTCTTGCTTATCAACATCAACTTTGCCAGGAAGGCGATGCATTTGTTGATAGGACAATCCGATGCGTTTTAGTAAATTTTGAACGCCACTTGGAGTATAATTAGTGGACATTGTTAGGTCTATAAAATCTAAAATTTCTTGTTTACATTGCACTTTAAATTGCTGGCAATAAGTACGAATTCGACTGATTTGTTGGCTTGATAATTTACCCCAATAAAAAGTATAAGAGTCTTCAATCCATGACGAAATATCTTTCCGATTTAGAAATTTATTTTTCCATTTTGTGACAGTGTCTTCGTCTAACATTAAAAGTTCTGCTACCTCTTTTTGGTCAAATCCTTTGTCTAATAGAAGTATCATTTTTACTCTATCAGCTTTCCGTTTTTCCGTTAGCGATTTGTGCAGCTTTTTTAATGATTTTTTTTCTTCTTCTGATAAAGTTACCATATTCATTTTTGAAGCAAAGTTAAAAATTATTGCTTAATATAATCCGAAAACCAATTTCACTTCAGTATA
>JANMIV010000103.1:0-1003 GCA_031375995.1 Bacteroidota bacterium | reverse complement strand
TCCCTCCTTCGGAGGGATTTAGGGAGGTTTTTTTCCATTTATCAAATATTTGCTTGATTTTCGGACTTGAGTTCACAACCTGCGTCGCCAATGCGTTGGCATAATAACGGCTAAAAACTTGCTCGGTGCATTCGTGCGGATATTCCATCAGATAAGGCAATGCTTGTACGGCATACCACGCTGGATTTTGCGTAAATTCGAGTGTAAAATTATGATGTTGTAGCGTAGTAGAAAGCGTCGCTTTTTGCATCGCCTCAAAGGTAAATTCTTTGGTTTCGCCGCCACGAACAGGCAAAGGTTTCGTTTCTGTGACCAACATACGATTACTCAAAATCGGCAAAGCATTTTGTTCGCCATCAGATTGATTGCCCGAGATAGCCGTCACACGCCAAGTCAGTGCATTTATTTTACCAACGGGAACATTCAATCTCCAAGCTGCTGCGGTCGATTGTCCTTTTAAAGCGCTGAAAGACAGTATGTTAGCTGTATTTCCTAAAAGCACATTGCAAGGTTGGTCAGTTACTGCATCAAACAATTCTAATTTTACCGTACCCGAAATATCCTTATCAGAAAGGTTAGTTATTTTGGAAGAAAGATAGAATACGTCGCCTTCACGCATAAAACGAGGCGCATTTGGCATAACCATCAAGTCTTTTTGAGTTACGATTTCTTTTTCAGAACTCGCAATTTTTAAGTCTTGTGTGTGTGCCAAAGCTAAAAAACGCCATTTTGTCAAAGCCTCATTCATCTTAAATTTGATGATGATATTGCCTTCTGCATCAGTCATTAAGTTGGGCAAAAAGAAAACCGTTTCTTTCAAATTGGTACGTGGCGTAACGACAGGGTCATTCGGTTTTTTTGTTTCTTCTTTATCTTCCACAATAGCTTGGGTATCATCTTCGAGTTTTGCTGATTTTGCTTTAGAGTAAGATTTGTAATTTTTAGGTTCTTCCGCAACTTCCATAATTGCGTTCGTTGATATTGCTGCTGATGCTGCTCTACC
>JANMIV010000070.1:0-5275 GCA_031375995.1 Bacteroidota bacterium | reverse complement strand
ATAATTCTCTTCAACTGTATCAGTTTTTGCGGTACGGCACTTTTTTCCTAGTTTCTATTTTACTGGCCAAAATTGCTTTCTACCGCTTTACCAATATATACGGCACCAGTATTATTAGCCGTTATGAGCTATTAATGGTGGTAAGCTCTAGTCTTACTTTTTTCTGGGTATCTAGCATTTGCAATACACTTGTTCCTTTCTTTAATGCGAGTAATGAGGACAAGCAACGGAGAATTTTATTCAATGCCTTTGCTTTAATGGTTGCTTTTTCATTCATAGCCGGTATTATTACCTATTGCTTTGGCTTATACAAGAAAAACGACCTCTACCTTTTCCAAATGTTTGCCTTGGTGGTGTTCTTAAATACACCCACTTTTATAGTAGATTACATATTCTTTTTAAAGGGAAAATTCAAATCCCTTATTATTTGGGGCATTGTTACCTTTTCTGCCCACGTCTGCTTGCTTTGTTTACCGCTATTCTTTGGACAAACATTGAATTTAGCGGTCAACTTACTGGTTATATTGGCATTGCTTAAGTTCAATTACACCATTATCTTACTCATGAAACATTCCACTATAAGCATAAACACCAAGCTTATACAGGAATTTATGACCAAAGTAATGCCTTTCATGTTCTCTATACTTTTGGGCGGAAGCATGGAGTATATCAATAGTTTTATTGTAGAAAGATATTTTACGGAAGCGGAGTTTGCTATATTTAGATATGGTGCTAAGGAATTACCCATATTCTTAATTATGGCCAATACCATTAGCAATATATACAGTGGAGAAATAGCCAACTTAAACAAAGAAGGCTTGCTAAAACAAGGCTTAGGCAAACTCAAAGCAAGTAGCAGAAAATTGATGTATTGGCTTTTTCCATTGGCCATCCTTTTACTCTTTACCAGTAAATACTTATACATTTATTTATACAGCGAGTACTTTGCAGAAGGCTATAAAATATTCAATATTTCCCTGTTATTAATTATTAGTCGTCTTATTTTCCCTCAAACGGTATTAACTGGACTTATTAAAACCCGTGCCTTTTATTTGGTTTCTACCAATGTGCTTATTGTAAATGTGGTGCTTGCCATTTGGTTTGTGCAATTAATGGGAATTTCAGGCATTGCTTATGCCACTGCCATCTCCTTTTTAGTGGAAAAAATACAATTGGTTATCTATTGTAAAATGGAAGGCATTCGCTTTAAAGAATATACTCCAGTGCTTGAATATTATATTTTTTCTGCACTTATGCTTATCGCATTTGTCATATCTATCAACTACTAAAGGGCTATAATGGATTACTCTACAACGTATCATTTTATGGGCACTTTGGAGCGTATTTCATCCAGTCTATCTTATAAGGGTATATTTATTCCTGCTGAAATAATGGAACAATTACCTAGTAATACAAGAAGATTGAGGGCAAAAGGTGCTATCAATGGTACTGCTTTTAACCTAGCCATTCAAAGTGCCAAAGAAGCAGGTAAGTACTTTATGATTGGCAATACACTTAAAAGAGCCACTCGCATACAAGAAGGCCAACACAATATTGAAGTATATTTTCAATTGGCAGACCCCAATGAGCTGGAAATTCCTGAAGAATTATTGTCGGTTTTGGAACAAGATGAAGCGGCAAAACAAGTTTTTAATGGCTACACAATTGGTTACCAAAGAAGCATAGTGCATTATATAAGTGCTGTTAAAAATATAGATAGCCGAATAAAACGGGCTTTGGAAATGGCTGAAAAAATAAAAACCAATACTTATAAACTCCACCAAGCCAAATAAACCATGCGTGTATTTTTTTGTATAGCTATTTTGTTCCTTATTGCTTGTAGCAAAGAAAATAAGCCCGCAGTACCAAACCCCACACAAACAAGTATAATCAATGGTTTTGATTTGTCGTTTACCCCTTTATTGGAAGAAAACAACACGCTATTTTATATTGATTCCTTGCCCTTGCCTATATTGGATGTTGCACAAAAAAAGGGAATCAATACCATTCGTTTAAGACTATGGCATAGCCCAGCAAGCAAGCACTCCCATTTAAATGAAGTAATTGCTTTTGCCAAACGCATAAAAAGCAAAGGATTTAAGTTTTGGTTAGATTTTCATTACTCTGACACCTGGGCAGATCCTGGTGCACAAAGTAAACCCAAAGCGTGGGACAACTTGCCATTACCCATTTTAAATGATAGCCTGTATACCTATACAAAAAGTGTATTGTCCCTATTAAAAGCGCAAGGACTTGCCCCTGAATACATTCAAATAGGCAATGAAATTAACAATGGATTTTTATGGCCCACCGGACAAATAAACGATTTGACGGATACCAATTTTGTGCATTTTGCCAGCCTACTAAAAAGTGGCATAAAAGCGTGCAGAGAAATACCCCCACAAACTCAATTAATGATTCATTATGCTGGATATGCCAATGCTAGAGCGTACTTTCAAGCACTTATACAAAAGGATGTTTCTTTTGATATTATTGGCATTTCCTATTATCCATGGTGGCATGGAAATAAGCTCCAAGATTTGTCTGTTTCCTTATCCTTCCTGAGCACTTTATATAAGCCTATAGTAATTGCAGAAACAGCATATCCATTTACCCTACAATGGAACGACTGGACTACCAATATACTGGGAAACGCAGATAATTTAGTCAGCAATATGCCAGCAACGCCCAACGGGCAAGCCCTGTTTTTAGCTAATTTACGAAATATTGTTTCCCAAAATCAATCAATAAACCAACATTATGGTATTTGCTATTGGGCACCCGAATGGATAGCCTATAAAGGAGCAAACGCCACTGATGCTTCCCCTTGGGAAAACCTGACCCTTTTTGATTTTAACAACAAAACTTTACCCGCAATGGATAGTTTAATTATAAAATAAACCCCTTAAAATGAACGCAGCATACTATATAGAAAAATTAGGTTTAACAAACCACGTGGAAGGAGGTGCTTTTAAAGAAACCTACCGTGCAGCATTGCTTATTGATAACAAAGCCCTCCCAGCCACCTTTAATGGCAATAAAAATGCAAGCACAGGCATTTACTTTTTATTGGCATTTGGTCAGTTTTCTGCTTTCCATAAAATTGCGAGTGATGAAATGTGGCATTTTTATGATGGAAGCACCTTGACCATTTATGAAATAGAACCCAATGGACACTTAATTACCCATCAACTAGGCAGAGACATTGCCAATGGTGAAACATTTCAATGCGTAATAAAAGCAGGTAACTGGTTTGGTTCGCGCTGTGAGGTAGCAAACAGTTTTAGCCTAGTCGGTTGTACCGTTGCCCCTGGCTTTGACTTTGCCGATTTTGAACTGGCCAACAAACAAAGCTTACAAGCACAATTCCCACATTTAGCTGCATTGGTTGGTGAAATGACTTATTAATTATTCTCTCATTTCTTACTTGGCAACAAGACACAACTGATAGCATTTATAAAAATATTGCATAAAAAGTAACTCCTAGTTTTGGACACAAAAAATTGGTTATTCATATACCAACAAAATTCTTGTGTTTAAATAATAGGTAAGCTCAGAAGACCTAGCCGAAATGATACTCAACAAACCAACTGTACCCATATAAAAGAATCCTTGCCCAGTAAACCCATATAAAATACTAGCAGGGACTCCTAATCCTACAAAAAAAGCAATTTCGCTTGCAACAATTGCTTTAGACACCGTTTCTGCTTTTATTAGCCTAATAAAATAGACATCCTGTTTTAGAAAAACCTGCCTCACCCCCTTCACTTGCACTAATAAGCTATCCCCCTTTACTTGTAATAATTCAGCTTGCCTTTCACTTCCGTTTTCAAATCCTAAAACAACCTTCTGAGGAAGTTTATACAGCGGAATACGCTGTACCGTATTATTTAAATCCTTTTCCTTTCTAAATCCTATCAATTGCTGCGCATTGCTTGCACCTATTAATAGAAAATAGACAATCAATGAAATAAAAATATCTTTAATCCTCATCTTATTTTAATCAATAATCATTTCACTATTTTTACAGTTAACCAAGGAAAGTCGATTCTCTTCCAACACAAATGGTATGAAGGTATTCCCTATTCCAATTGAAAAACCTGTTAAGGCAATCACTCCTACCACTGGAGAACCTTGTTCTGCCATCATATTGAAAACCATTAAAGTTGATGAGGCAATACTAACAATTATTCCCAATGCCATAACGCCATAATCATCCAATCCAAACTTCAAACTTCTATTCTTGTAAAAATCTAAATATTCAAGTTGAGCATAATTGAAAGCATACGGCTTATTAGTGCCCAATTCATTCAAGAATAAACTATCTTTTTTCACAGAAGTCAACAGGAGTTTTTTAAACTTACCATGACCAAAATGGCAATATACTTTTTGAGGCAAAACATATATACTAGCCGTTTTCTTTTTTTTATTCAAAAAAGTAACTTTTTGCTGAGCAGCAGCATTTACACCAAACAATAGTAAAATCAAACAGCCTAGAGATTTGAAGATAGACAAATATATAAAAATCAGGAAATAAACAGGCCGTTTCCTTGAAAAACTAGATACTAAATTGGTGAAAAATTGAAATCACTCGGTTTCCTCTTTGGGGCAACAATTTGCTTCTGGGCAAAGGAATCTGAAATAATATTGTGAAGCAGCTATCGCTTGGTAAAAAGACACAATCAAAGGCAAGTTAAGAGTGGAGAGCCAATAAACAAAAAAGGCTGCCCTTTTGAGGCAGCCTTTATATAGTTACATTACATCTGCAATTAAGCAGTTGGTTCTTGTGGAGTTTCTGGTTTTGGTGTTGGTTCTGGTTTAGGTAACATGGCCTTGCGGCTCAATCTAAACTTACCTGTTTTCTTATCCACTTCAATCAGTTTCACCTGAATTACTTCTCCTTGTTGCAATACACCATCCATTTTATCAATGCGGTTCCAGCTTATTTCACTAATGTGTAATAAACCATCTTTACCAGGTAAAAACTCAACAAATGCACCAAAGTCCATTATGTTTTTTACTTTACCTTCATATACTTCACCAACAACTGGCACAGCTACAATGCCTTTAATTAATTGCATGGCTCTAAGTAAACTATCTGCATTGCTCGAAGCTATTTCTACTACCCCATATTTTTCGTTTTCGGTAATAGATACGGTAGCACCAGTTTCTTTTTGAATACCTTGTATAATTTTACCGCCTGGCCCTATTACAGCACCTATAAATTCTTTATCAATCAATAAAGTCTCAATACGTGGTGCATGTGGTTTTAAAT